>QHYL01000601.1 GCA_003224105.1 Acidobacteriota bacterium
TACCGGAAGTAATGCTTTTCAATTATGGGCTGCTATATAGCCCTATTCGGAGAGGCTTGTCAAGCAGAAATAATGATTTTCTTAAGGGAAAAAATGCTATCCTACGCCGCGGTGCATGGGCCCCGTTGGGAGGGCCAGTTCCTGTGTGGTCTGGGACGTGTGTTCTGAAGGTTTCAAATCTCTATGGGATTTGGAATAACAGGTGAAAGGCGGGTGTGCCTGTACAGACTCCAGGCATGCCCCCTATAAGTAACGGACGCTTTGGCGCTCGCACCAAACCTGATGGAGCGGGATATATCACCGCAAAACCGCCAAGACCCACGTTGTGTGCAAAAAATGGAGTTGGTTATATTAGTTTTTGTAGACGCCCGGAGGATCCCGTAGATGACCCAGTCGTCGAGGAAGAAACAGCTCCTTCGCTCCGAACCGCGAGTTACTCTCAAAACCATCGCAGACCACCTCGGCCTTACTCCGGGCACGGTTTCCGCGGCCCTGAATAACTCTCCCGCAGCACGTTCCATCCCGGAACACACGAAGAACCGCATTGTTGAAGCAGCGCAGGCTCTGAATTACCGGCCAAACTTCTTCGCGCGGACTCTGCGCCTGAAGAGGACCTATACGATTGGTGTGATCGCCGAAGAGATAGGCGACGCCTACGGCGCCATGATCATCAGCGGGATTGAGGAATACCTGCGAAAGAACAACTACTTTTTCCTGACGGTCATTCACCGGCACGATCCGAAACTGCTTCAAACTTACGCGCAGATGCTTCTGACGCGAGGGGTAGAGGGCTTCATCACGACCGACACCTCCTTGACCGAAAAGCTGGCTCTGCCGACGGTGGCCGTTGCAGGCCACCAGCAAGTGGAGGGAGTCACGAATATTGTTCTGGATCACAAGCGTGCTGCGCGGCTGGCACTCGAACACTTGAAAAACCTTGGGCACGAGGATATTGCGTTTATCAAGGGCCAAACGTTGAGTTCGGACTCCGCTGTGCGGTGGAACGCTATTTGTGAGGTGGCGCAGGAACTGGGCATTTGTGTTCGCCCGGAATTGACGACGCAGCTGGAAGGGACAGATTCGACTCCGGCGATTGGCTATCCATTCGCCAAAGAACTGCTGGCAAGGAAGCGCCCGTTTACTGCGCTATTCGCGTACAACGACATCTCTGCGATTGGTTCCCTGTGGGCGTTTCATGAAGCTGGCCTGCGCGTGCCGGAAGATATTTCTGTTGTGGGATTTGACGATACCCCGGGAGCTGCGTTTGCCAATCCTCCCCTGACCACAGTGAGACAGCCTCTTCTGCGGATGGGGCAAATCGCAGCGCAGACCCTGGTTGATCTCATCGAAGGACGGGGCGAATACTTGCCGGAAATCCCCATAGAACCGGAACTGATAATTCGCGCGTCCACCGGCCCGGTTTCCTCGCGTCAGCAGAGGAGCTCCGCAGGCTCTCGCTCTTAAGCGCTGAGGATGTTTCGGGCGAGTTCTACTCCCATTTCCCCTTGCCCTCTGCAATCGTTATGTAACGGTCCACTGGAAGGCTGGTGAAGCGCTCGACGGCACCGCTCGGAAGCGGCCACTTCACTTCGAGCCAGTCCAGCTTTGTGCGGCTTCCGACTCCGAGCACGATGCGCGGATCGTGCGCAGATAGGAAGCTGCCCCCGCCAACCTTCATGCGGCTGCGGCGCAAATCGCCCGATTGATAGGTGATGCGGGCGCCGACAGCATCACGGTTGCACTTTTGCCCTATCAAATGAACACCAAGCCAATGCCCTTGCTTGCCTGCGTTGTTGCGCAGCAAAACAGGAGCTGCATCGTTATTGGAAATAAGAACATCGACGGCTCCATCGTTATTGAAATCCCCAAGCGCCAGGCCTCTCGCAGGAAATGATTTGGAGAAAAAAGGTCCGCTTTGCGCGCTGACGTCTTTAAAAGTCTTTCCCTCGTTGCGAAAGAGCAAAGGCAACTCTTTGTAGGTCACCTGTTTGGAGAGCTGCTCAACGAGGTCGTCGGGAAAGCCATTGACCGTCATAAGGTCCAGATTACCGTCGTTGTCGTAGTCGAAGAATTTAAGGCCCCAACCACTCATCCAGCGCGTGGACATGCCAATGCCGAGAAGCATGGAAACATCATCAAGGGTTTCGTCCTTCTTATTTTGATAAAGAGAGAAGATTTCCTCGTCAATGTTGGCGACGAACAGGTCCATCCAACCATCTCCGTTGAAGTCCGCGGAGTCCACACCCATGCCCGAACGCGCGCGTCCATCGGCGCTGTAAGCCACGTCTGCGGAAAGGCCGATCTCCTCGAAGCGTCCGCCGCGATTGGCAAACAGGAAATTGGCCACGGTGTCGTTGGCCACAAACAGGTCCATGCGACCGTCATTGTTTATGTCGGTGGCCACAACGCCCCAGGCTTTGCCGAGATGTGCGGCAATGCCCGTTTCCCGGCTGACATCCGAAAACGTGCCGTCGCCATTGTTGTGAAACAGAGTGCTTGGCCGAGGCTTGAAGATGCGTGGAATGCAATAGTGATGCGTTCCGTCCGGGTCGATGCCGCAGCTGAGTGATTTATTGAACTCGGCAAACTGGCAGACAAAGAGGTCGAGCCGGCCGTCATTGTCGTAGTCGAACCATACCGCGCTGGAGCTCCATCCGGGAACACCGACGCCGGCACGCTCGGTTACATCAGTGAAAGTTCCATCCCCGTTGTTGTGATAAAGGATGTTTCGCCCGTATTGAGTCACGTAAAGGTCGGAAAAGCCGTCGCCGTCGTAGTCCCCCACGGCGATGCCCATGCCGTAGCCGCCACCAGGCACACGGGCTTTCTCGGTGACGTCAGTGAACGTGCCGTCGCGATTGTTGCGATAGAGCGCGTTGCGCAGCGCCCGTACAGGACTGTAGAAATCGCATTTGCCGCTGTTGATTAAATAAATGTCCATCCAGCCATCGTTGTCGTAATCCAGAAAAGCGCAGCCGGCCCCGCTGGTTTCTGGCAGGTATTTCTCGGGAGATTTGCCCGCGGTGTGGACCCAGGTAATTCCGCTTTTTTCGGGAGGTATTTCCTCAAACGCGAAAATACCGGGAGACGCTACCGCTTGCCCAAAGGGAAATAGTGGAGCGGTAAAAGCACCGGCGAGAAAAGAAAGCTGTTCTAGAAACTTTCGCCGAGAAGAAGAAGAAGAAGATTGATCACCACGCCCGGGTCCACGGAATTTGGGCCGCATAGTACAGCACCATAACACGAGGGACAGTCGTAAAATGAGAGATTGATGAAGGTTTTGGGGCCGGGCCTCAGATGAAGAACAAATACAATTGCGTCGCTGCAAGGTGTGAAAGTCCCGCGCGCGGAGCCCATCTCTTGCGGCCTGCGTTTCTCTCTCGTCGAACTTTCAGGCCGTTTGTGCTCGTCTTTGCTTCCCTGCTTAGCATTCAGACCCTTTACGGCAGATTCCCCTCGCAGGACGCGCCTTCAACTTTCGAAAGCCTTGTCAAATCAGCCGCGGCGGCGCGCGAATCGGGCAGATCCGGCGATGCGATTCGCGATTACAAACAAGCTTTGGAGCTTCGTCCGGAATGGAGCGAAGGCTGGTGGTACCTGGGAACGTTGCAATACGACAGCGACCAATATGCCGAAGCAATTCGCTCATTTCAAGGCCTAGTGCAACTTGCTCCCGGCGCGGGACCTGGCTGGAGTTTTCTAGGGTTGTGCGAGTTTGAAATCAAAGATTATGCAAATTCACTCGAACATTTAAAAAAAGGAATGAGCCTCGCAGAGGGCGACGATCCCGAACTAACGCGCGTCGCGAAATACCATTTATCGCTGCTGCTGATTCGAAGCGGGAGTTTCGACGAAGCCACGCACCTGCTGGTTACAGCCTTCGGGCAAAATCATGTTTCTGTTCAAGTGAAAACCGCGCTGGGGCTGGCCGTGCTGCGGGTTCCGCTTTTGCCCGAGGAAATCGACGCCTCGCGCGATGCTTTAGTTCAAGCAGCAGGCGAGGTGGGAGTGAGTCTGGTTCGGAATGACACCGCCAAAGCGCTCGAAAAGTTGCTTGCCCTGCTAAAGGACCATCCCAACGTGCCGTATATCCATTATGCGTACGGGCGCGCACTCTTCTCCGCAGATCGGCTTAAGGATGCCGCGCGAGAACTTCGCGATGAAACGCGCGTCTCGCCGGAGAGTGGCTTGGTTCGTGTGGAGATGAGCCGCGTGCTCCTTCGAATGCGGCGTCCCCAAGAGGCCGTTCGCTCGGCGGAAGAGGCTGTGAAGTTGGTTCCTGATTCTTCGGAAGCACATCGGGCACTGGGGCAAGCACTAAAAGCTTTGAGAAACGACGAAAGATCTGTGCAGGAATTAGCCGCAGCCGAAAAACTGGCTCCTGAAAAAACCAAATCTGAAAAACGAATAGTTCGGCTATATGGGCAACAAAGCTTTTTGAATAATTCTTCAAGAGTACAGGCCACAGCGACGCAAGTGAACACAGGCGCCGGCGAAGGCTTTGACGAACTCTCACGCCAGGCAGCCGAAGCACAGCAAGCTGGAAACGCGTCGAAAGCAATAGAGGCCTACCAAAAAGCCCTGCAGCTCCGCCCGGAGTGGGACGACGGCCGTTGGAATCTGGCGATGCTCTGCTTTTCGACGGCGCGCTATCCCGAAGCGATCGCTTCCCTCAAGATCTTCTTAGAACGAAAGCCTGCTTTCGG
>QHYL01000602.1 GCA_003224105.1 Acidobacteriota bacterium
CCTGGCGGATCCTACGATCCCGAGACACACATCGCCTACATCTATGCGTGCAATTCGTGCATTGAGCCGATCGGGCTGGTGGAGTCGCCCAAGGAAGTTTCCGACCTTCGGTACATTTCTGGTGTCGCGGGAAGAGAGGTACAAATTCTGCGCGGGCCGGGCGAAAACGCAGGTGCGGATTCGCCGAAGCCGCCCAAAAAGCGGGCCGGCGGCAGCTACAGCCGCCTGGAAGAGGACGACTTGCCGATTGTCAAGCCGCCCTACGGAACGATTACGGCCATCAATCTCGACAAAGGTGAATTCGTCTGGCAGATCGCCCACGGCGAAACTCCGGATGTGGTGCGCAATTCGGAACTGCTGAAAGGCATGAACATCCCACGCACCGGCCAAACCACCTACAACATCGGCACGCTGGTGACGAAGACGCTGGTCATAGCCGGCGAAGGGCAAGTGACCACAACGGCGGATCATCCGCGCGGCGCCATGCTGCGGGCTTATGACAAGGCGACTGGAAAAGAAGTGGGCGCGGTGTTCATGCCCGCTCCGCAAAGCGGTTCGCCGATGACCTATATGGTCCACGGGAAGCAGTACATCGTGGTGGCGGTGAGCGGCGGGCCGTATTCGGGCGAGTACATCGCCTACACGCTGCCGTCGGCGGGAGAATGAAGAGACTGCCCTTATTGTTGGGCTCAGCGCTAATCGCAGCTTCGCTTTTCGCATTGCGGGCGCAAGAGCCAGCAGGGTCGCGTTCGGTCTGGGACGGTGTCTATACGGAAGAGCAAGCCAAGCGAGGAGAGCCAGTCTATCAGAAAGAGTGCGCTGCCTGTCACGGCGCCATGATGACTGGAGGGGAATCCGCGCCTCCGTTGACCGGCGGAGGTTTCCAGGCGAATTGGAATGGCCTTACGCTGGGCGATCTGTTCGACCGCATCCGCAAGACCATGCCGCAGAGCAAGCCGGGGAGCCTGACGCGCCAGCAAGACGCCGACGTTCTGGCGTTCATGCTCAGTCTTAACAAATTCCCTGCCGGAAAAACGGAGTTGTACCGGCAATCCGAGATGCTGAAGGAAATTCGCTTCGAAACCAAGAAACCCGCCGCGAAGGATTAACGTTGCGGGATGGCGCTGCCTCACAGGTCAGGGAAGCTGGCCGGGCTCAACGCCCTTTTTGCGCGCTTCGTCATAAAGTGAATCGAGCTTGGCCTGGAGACCCTTTTTCTTATCCTGGAGGGCGCGAATCTGAACCTCGATGGGCTCGCGCTCGTAACGCTTGTCGAGTTGGACGCCACTCGAGTTGGTCGAAGGCTCTCCTGCTTTGAAATTCTTCAGGTCGGTAATTTGCTTATCCACGTCAACGATTTGCTTGAGGAGTTTTTCGATTTGGTTGCGAACCGCAGCGACGTATTGCGGGTTTGCTGTCTTGGAAGCGGCCGCCTTGGGCTTGTTCCCGGGATTGTTCTGTCCGTTCCCGACAACAGAGATTTTTCCGGTCGAATTGGCCAAGTCTTCATTCGTCAAGACTTTCTTGGGCTTTTTCGTGTCCGCCGAAGTCGGAGGATCTTGCGCTTGCGACGCAGGCGCGGGCGAGCCGGGATTCGCCGTTTGGGCGGCAGCCGGAAAAGCAGCGAAAACGAGCACGAGAACGGGCTGCAGGAGTGAGCGGAGCACGGATCCTCCAGTCTTTCAGAGCCGGGGGCCCTTTTGCTTCAGTTTAAGGTGAAGCGCCTCAGGGATCGGCGGTGACGGAGTCCGCTTTGTTCAAGTCGCCACGTCCCAGCTCTTTTCGAATGACCTCAATGGCTTCCTG
>QHYL01000603.1 GCA_003224105.1 Acidobacteriota bacterium
GTCATCGCCAGGGAGGACTATATGGGTCGCACTCAGACGGCTCCCCCAATGCATTTCAAGACGATGGTGCAATCGGATGTGCCGCAAGGTCGAAATGGAAAGCACAAACTAATTGTCACCGCAATCCTCAACGACCTCGACCGCTTAAAGGGTGATTCCGCGCTCAAGGTGCCATTGGCTGAATTGACGCAATCAAAAGAAAAAGTTCGTTCCGCAATGAATCGTGCAACTCGGAAGGCTGGACGTAAAGTTGCGACGGCCAGCGACGCCACCTTCTTGTACGTGTGGAATGTGAGCGAGTAGCGGGAACATCCGGCCGGGCGGCCAGCGGGTGGGCCACGCTGACTAATCGAATAGTTCGGAGGTGGTCTACGTTTGCTGTTCTAACTGTTAGGCGAAGTTTGCATCCCGGTAACTCATACGAGGGCAAAGGTGAGGCCGGCACGCTTCGACGAACGCATCGGGGCGAGGTCGCTTCGTTTGGCGGGATCTTGCGACGCTCTCCGGGAACAGACCGGTCATAAACAGAGTGTAGTCCTCCACATGCTTGCGCACGGCGCGCTCCCGGTCGAATGAGGGTGCCGCGAGCATGGGGTTCGATTCGATAAGCATCTCCCCCACGTCCTCAAGCCGCTTTCCCTGAGTATTTTGAAGGCGATAGAGATTGCCGATGTCGACGAAGTCGACAAGCATGTTTGAGACGTATTGGGTAACGCCCGGTTCTTCTAGCCGCACATCGTCAAAAAAATGTTTCCACACGAGGTCATCAAAAAGGCGGCGAAGTGAAAGTTTGCCGCCAGCATTCAGCGGACATAAAAGCAGTAACACTCCTCCCAGCACCCTAGAAAATTTTATGAAATGACCCGGACCGGAGTCAATTTTGGCTTGGTCGTATCTGTGAAGAACTTTGGGGACTGTTCGTAGATACCGGCTGTTCGGGATCACGCCGGAAATCGTCAACGAGGAACGGTCTACTCGGATGTAACGGTTCAATACCTTGTCGGCAAAGCTAGCAATTCCACTATCCAACCAACTCGGTGCCAGAATCCTGTCCTGCGGTGTAACAGGCAACTGCGAACCCAAGCTGTCTCGTACCGTTTCAAACTACATGTCGGCACCTGGTGGAATCCGGCCTGGTTCTGCACGACGTAGACAAGAATTCATTTACGATTCCGTCCCCGGTCTTGGAATTGTTGGTCCCTCAACTTTCAGGTCGTCGGTCTCGAAGGTTCATACGGTTGGCGACAAGGGCCCTCGACGCAGTTCTTCCGTCCTCGGACCCTACAAACTGGAGCGTGCTTGAAGAGTTCGTTGCGGCCGCGGACCATTGCATTTCGAACGTTGCCTCATCGCAGGATACATCTAGGGAGCTCATTATTATCTTAGTTGACCTGCTGGAATATTTCGAAGTGCGTGGCCAGCACGCTAGAACGAGGGAGCTTTGCAGGCGGGCCATATCGATCTCGGAGTATGAGCTTCCTGACCAGCAGGAGCTTTCTTTCTATCTCCTGATGGCCATAGCTAGCGCGCTTTCGCATTTGAAGAGCTACGACGAGGCGGAACACCAGATTCAGCGAGCAAGATCGCTCGTTCAGGAGTCCAATGATAGAGAGAACGTCATTGGGCGAGCCCCTTGCGTCATAATGCTGGCTAGCGTGCGCCGGGATAGAGGGAGATTTCAGGAGGCAGCGTCGCTCTTCGAAGAGGTTATTCGCGCTTTTGGACCTTATGAAAATGAGGACTCAGAATTCGTCGCTGAAGTGTTAGAGGAATATGCGGGGTTTCTAACCTCACTCGGAGAGCGCGCGAGAGAATCGGAAGTCAGGCTAAAGGCGAGTGCCATTCGGGCGCGACATTCCTCATAAACATGGTCCGCTCTCCTGTGATGTTATACATGTCCAGATGTCCGCCAATTTGATTGGGAGGTGGTCAAGGCGTTCGAAGGCTGCGACCAAGATCGTTGTGAAACTCCTCAGCAGGTTGAGAACAGATTTCGGCAACCAAGAAGTAATCCGGACGGGCACCGGATCAGTACCGGGAAGTCCAAGTCCGGTTCGGGGAAGTTACTCGCTTCCTTGGATCGTTGTCGAGTGCGAGTTGTGCGATCTTGGGCCCCTCTTCAAAATGAATCGCGCAAGAAGTGAGGGATTTCTGCCTTTCTTGCTCCCTCTATGTCGCCAAAGCGAACACGAACCGCTCGTACAGGCCAAGACTCGATGCTCCAAGTGTTGTCTCCGCAGTAGGTTAGCGGTTGATGTGTTCCCATTGCGAACAGAGAGCTAAGCTTCTGGAAATCCTTCCCGCTAGGTGCCACAGTCCTCTGCACCCAACCACTCGATTTCAAAACGCATCACCATGTTCCGAATATCTGACACGATCCGACGAACAGAGACACAGGACGGCGGAGTTTTGCTTGATGTCCACCACGGCCAAATGTTCTGTCTGAATATCGTGGGAGCCAAGATTCTTGACTTGATGCAACGGGGATACGACGAGTCACGAATCGCCGACGAAATCAGCAGAAGCTATGGAGCAAACAGGGAAGTGGTGCGCGCGGACGTAACTGAGTTTATCGAGAATCTACACAAACACCACATTCTCCAGCTGGGACGCCCATTCCCTGTTCTCTGAAAATTCTTGCGAAAGGAGGTCTCTCATGACGTTAGATCCCGCTGCCACCGAAACCTACCGGCTCATCGCCACACGCCGCAACGCAACAGAGATTCTGCTTTCGTCCCAAGGGTCCGATTGGGCATTGCCAAGGGTGGAAATTCGCAAGTTCCGAAGAATCGCAGAGCAGCTCACGGCGGAAGCTCGTAAGGGTTGGGAGGTCGAAACCTGCTGCCTTCTCGTACCGAGATCTCAAATCCCTGGCCCGGATGCGGGAATACCATGCGCGCTCCTCGAGTGTGCGAAGAACAACCAAAAGGCTCCGGCGGGAACGTATTGGATGCCTGTCGATGTCGCGAGCCAATGCAGCAGTGCGGAAG
>QHYL01000397.1 GCA_003224105.1 Acidobacteriota bacterium
TTCGCTGACCTTGCTTTTGATGGTCACAACGGTGGCCGGCACAATGATGGCGACTGAGCCGAATTGCGATGGTTTCGCCACCGAGGTGGCCATGAGTGTCACATTGAGGTCTGCGGGTATTGAAGTAGGGGCGTTATAAATGACGGAATCGGAAGTTTGATTTGTCAGTGAGCCGCAAGCAGCCCCTGAGCAGCCCGAACCAGAAAGGGACCATGCAACACCTTTGTTCGATGTGTCGTTTGCGACAGAGGCCGAGATGCTGATCGTGTGCCCCTGTTGGATGCTTTGCGCGGAAGACGGAGAAAGGCTCACCGAGATCGGCGGAGGAGTCGCGCAGCCCGCAATGAGCATCATTGGCAGTACACGAAGGAGGATGGGGACAAACGGGCGTGTTCTGCTTCGATGAGGGAATCGTGTTCCCCTCAAGCAGTCACATGCATTCTTCTCGACAATGGGATCTGAATTTCGGTATGGGCGAAAAGCAAGGAAAGAACAGAAGAACGCGCTGGACATAAAGGCCCCCCGGTACTGAAAATTGTTCCGTGCGAGCGCCGGCCCGCTTGCGCTTGCAAATGAGACGAATCGCTCATGAAACTAGGTACACCTCGTTGATGGGAAAGTTTCGCAGGCTGGGTATTTACCCTAAGGTTTTCACCCGGAATAACGCGAAATTGGCAAGCGGCTTTGCCCGCGGACTTTCAGATGCGGCGGGGGGTATTGGGGAAGTCGAGCCAGACTTTGACGCCGCAGAAGTGCGAGCCTTCAGTGCAAATGGGCGTGGTGATGCCGGCGCGAAGATGGCAGGGTGGGCCGATGTAGCGCGCGAGTTCGGGATGGACTTCTCGGAGCTGTGCGATTTCGTCCATCGAGGCTTGAAAGATTTCTTCCTGCGCGTTGAAGCAGGTGCGCATGGTCCATTTGTGGAGCAGATGGAGCAGCGAGCCGGATTCGTACAGGCGAATGGATTTGGCGTTGGGGAGAACGTAAAGGGCGATTTCGAGAGGCACGCCGCGATCGAGAAGCTGATTTTTGGCCAGCCACGCATCATGCATGGCGCGTTCGTACGTTTCTTTGGCGCGTGGATTTGCGGCGAGCAGCATGGGCGTGATGTAGTCGGGCTCGCGCGTGTCGGCAAGAGTGAGCAGCGGACGCGATCCGGGGACCATGCGGTGGCGCTGGTCTTGGCTGTCGGCGGTGTGGCTGATTTTTTTCGCGAACGTATAGTTCGCGTGCTGCAGAGCGCGCATCATCGGCGCGTGTACTCCGACGTTAAGCGTTTCGAGGCGGTAGAGATTGCGCGCGGGATTGAGCAGGCGGTCGAGAGCTTCGGCATCGGAACACTGTGAGGCGGTGAGTCCGGCGACAGCGCGGTAGGATTCGGCGATGATGCGGAGCGCGTTGGGCGAATAATCCACCAGGCGGGAAGTTTTGCCGTTCAGTTGAGCGTCGAATTCGCGGGCCAAAGATTCGCCGGCGGACGCAGCCGGTTGCGAGACATTGTCCCGCGCGGTCGCAAAGCGATCGGCCCATTCCGGCAACTCATCGAGCGGCTCCGTCCCGAAGCGTTCGAAAAATTGAGGGTCAATCGTTTTTACTTGTGCAACCATTTCGCCGATGACGGCGCGGCCCTCGCTCGGCGTGTCCGAAGCGGAGCACATACGCCACAAGCGGTGCAAAACGATGCCGGAGAGCGTGTGCACCATGGTGGTGAAAGCGGCGACAGGTAGAACGTAGCGCGCAATTTCGATGGCCCGCTTTTCGGCGGCGCGCTCGATTTTTTGCAGCCGCTTCGCATGCGACATCGGGCTGACGTGCCAGATGTCGTTGAGGATGTTGCGCGCGTCGCCAATCAAAAGCGCGGAAAGCTCGCGGTAGTAATTCCAGGCGCGGGCAATGGATTGCTCGTAGATTTCTTTGCTTTTTTCGCCGAAGAAAAGCGAGACCGGTGGAACATAGGCTTGCGCGCGGTCCAGGCGGACGTAGCGCTGGCTCTGCTGCTCGGAATTGTAAAAAGGATGCGCGTGAAGGAAGGACCAGACGAATTGGCGGCTGACGTTTTCCACGCCGAATTCGAAATGCGCGTGTTGGTAAACCGTGTGGTGTCCGCTATAGAACGTTGCGGCGCCGATGTTGAGGCGCTGCTTGTCCGTAATTTCCTCGGGGTTGATGAGGCGCGGCGCATAGCAGGTGCGCGCGGCGGCGATGGCGGAATCGAAGGGATGCGCAAAGGCATTCCGGAGAGTGACGCGAGGCGAGCCGGATTCCACGTGCTCGCCGGGACGCGAGCTATCGAACATGCGAGATTGGGTGGCCACGTTGGGCTTTCATTCTACACGGGCGCAACAGAACCCAAAGTAAAAGTTCAAGTTAAAAATAAAAGCTCCCACTCTTGGGGTCCTTAGCGCCACATTCGGGCTCATACCGTCGAAAGTTGAGGTGAAAGTTGAAAGGACAAGGTAACGCAGAGACACAGAGAACGCCGGGTCGCGGAGGACAGAGGCAAGAGTACCCAAGCGGCGTTACGAGGCTCATGATTTCTTCGCTTGGACTCGCAGCTCGGCGTGGGCCTTCACGATGAACTCCCGCGCTTCGCGAAACCCCTTTTCGTGAAGCGCTTCGAGGGCTTCCTGCTGATACCGAGTAAACTGATGCGGGGCACAGTATTCCTTGATGGTTTCCAGCAAGGCAT
Source organism: Acidobacteriota bacterium (assembly GCA_003224105.1). GTDB lineage: Bacteria > Acidobacteriota > Terriglobia > Acidiferrales > UBA7541 > Acidiferrum. The sequence goes on from QHYL01000397.1 coordinate 2,690, forward strand.
TGACCCGTTCCTCAGGGGTTTTTTGCGAATGAAGACTCTCGAGCTCTTCGGCCACAGCTTTCATTTCTTCGAGGTCGTCCCGGCTGAGAGAGGATTTGATGCGCAGCTTTTGCTGCTCCGGGAGAGGTGATTCCAAAAGTCTCTCGAGTTTGGCCCGAATCTCAAGATGCAAGCGTCGAAGAACATCTTGTGCCTTGCTCTGCTGTTGCAAAGCTTGTGATTCTCGCTCTTTGCGATAGTGCGGTTCCTGCGCGCTCAACACCGTCTGAGCGGCGCTCTGAAACAGGAACTCGGACCAACCTGCGCTGTAGCCGTAGGTCAGGCATTTTTTTCTCACCGCCTGGTAAGTGTTCCAAAGCCGGAGCAGCATGGCCAGCAGGGAGCATGAGGCCAGGATGACGCCGTTAACTAGCAGAAGGTTGATGAGGTCGTACTCTTTGGCGACCTCTGGGCGTAGATCTAGTAGGTTGATGTTTACCTCTTCGTTTCCCGGCAGCACAACCCCAGTGGTCGGCGACAGTTGCCCTGGCGGCAACGTGCGAAGATATTTTTCCGGGTCGTTTTTCCAAAATAGCAGGGAAGACAGGAAGGCGGGGCTGAACGTGGTTTCCGAGTGTCCCACGGGCGCCACTTTTACAGGGGAGGAGAGGCGCTCACCGTAGTTCTCGCCCATCGCCGGCCCAAGGACGGTCAGCTTTTCCGGCGGCGCCGTGGGAAGCGCCGCGCTATAGACCGCTAGACAATACGAATAGGCCTTTTCCGAGTAAGTAATCACAAAATAGAACTGTCTATTATCGTAGGCTCCCGGGCCTGCTCCTTGCACGGTGCTGCAGCTTCGCTGATTGTCTTGCGCCAGAAGTATCGGAGAGTTTGAGACCTTGAGGTTTAGCGCATGGGCGACTGCCGTCGCGATGGGGCGCATGTAATTCGGGGTGCCGGAGATTTTGTCGTTGAAGGCAGGGACAAAGCGCAATTCCAACAGGATGAAAATAGCGGCAGCGCTTGCGGCGATAAGAAGCAAGCTCGTTCGCTTCTGCCGCTGCAGACTCTCGGTCGGGAAGGACCCAGACAAGTTACTCCTCCAGAATGCACAGAAGAAGTAGAACAGGCCCGAGTATAGAACAGAATGAGCGATGTATCGAAAGGTTCAGGAATCCGCAGTCTCCAAGAATACCGTTTCACGATGCTTAGCCGTTAGACGGCATCGCGTCGGACCGAACCAAGAAGCGAGGCCAGTAGAGCAAAGTCCCCGTTGGTCAAGAAGGCTACTTCTTGGCGGCTCCCGCTTTGGCGGCGGCGTCGGCATACTTTTTAGTGAAGCGCTCAACGCGGCCCGCAGTGTCAAGCAGTTTCTGCTTGCCGGTGAAGAAGGGATGGCAATTCGAGCAGATTTCCACGCGCAGCATTTCGCCCTTGATGGTCGAGCGCGTCTGAAACGTGTGGCCGCAGGCGCAGTGCACCGTAACGGGATGATAATCGGGATGAATAGCGGGTTTCATGGGGCTGCCTTTCGTCGCGTCCGGTCTGCACGGCATACCCGGCAAGGCCGGGAATTTGAAGCTGTGACCAAAGACGGTCACACAGCCGCGTCGCTAGGTCGCGAGCAATTCTCTATCATACGCGAAGAGTCAAATTCCGCAAAATCGGTTGGTTAGCTCGAAATCCATCCAGCTCTGACGAGCACTTCGTGCGCAACGTCCGTCAAAGAGCGATTTTCATTGATAACGGTGAGGTCTTCCAATTTCGCATCATCAAGAATGGCGTTCAATTTCGCCACGCGATCAACGTATTGCTCCTGCAACAGACCCGATTCGCGCGCCTTGACACGCTGCTTCATTACTTCGAGGCCGGCGGCAAGACGGCAAACGACTGTGTTGGGCGCGGAAACGATGCCCCGACAGAGGTCTAATTCGGCGCGGTCTTCCATGGCACGCGCCAACAGGAGTCGCCTCACTCCGACAGAATCATAATTCTTGCAGAGAGATTGAAGATTTCGATACATCACGTCATCTTGGAAACCTGCCGACGAAAGATGAGCAAGCCCAAGCCCGTCCAAATCAATCGCCGCATGTGTGATCTGGCGGATTGTAAGGATGTCCGACGCCTCCGCTAGGACGCTTGTCTTGCCCGCCCCCATGGTACCAGTGATGATGAGGAGTGATTCCGTAAACGCTATTCCTCCTGGAAGTGCCAGCGCGTGACGGCGTCGGCAAAGTTTTCCGCGTGCTCATCCTGAGCAAAAACGACTAGCGGCTGAATACGAAAAACGCAGCCATCAGAGGCCGTCAGAAGCGGCTCGACATCCCCGCCATATTTGGCGTTGTAAATTTTCGCGAGCTGTTTCCAGATCGAGCGATCGGTGATCTCTTCCGCCCTGCCTTCGAGGATGACAGCTTCGCCGGCATCTTCGGTTCCAATGACGACTTGCGGAACCGCAGCGATGTTTTTTGCCTTGCGTGTGCGCGGCCCAGTGCTGAACCAGAAGGCATCCTGCCACCAAATTCCCCAAACGATCATGAGGTGCGGGCGGCGGTCCGGCCGCGTGGTGGCAATCCAATAGTTATGAGACATCTCGAGGCGCTCCAAGGCCCAGGACCAGGGTTTCAGACCCGAGGTATCCTCGGATGACTTCGAGAGGGCATCGGGCCAGTATGGCCGGCTGGCTCTTGGTTCTTGCATGGGGGGGCCTCTCTGAAACAAATAACGGGCCGAATTGTAGCAGGGGGCAGGAGGAGAAGCGGAGTCAATCCTCAATTAGAAGAGAACGGAGACCGAAAAGCAGAAAGCAGAAAGCAGAAAGCAGAAAGCAGAAAGCAGAAAGCAGAACACAGACTTCGGACCTGAAGAGCCCCGCAGTTTGGACGGACTTGGGAGATTAAGAGAGAAAGATCAGGAAACGAACGAGCAGCCGACGCGAGTGCCGCCCTGCGCTGTTTGTTGTCTCCATACAGGCTTCAGGTTGACACGCACGGGAGGAAGAATCGGGACGTGCAGGACAGCGAATAAATTCTCCGGAACTTCTTCTCGGGAATCGAACTCGATGGCCACCCCGCCGAAACCCAAATCGAGAACGCGCGCGCGCTTCCCTCCTTGTTCCCCGAGGACGGCATACGCGTTTGTGCCCACCATGGAGACCCGCTCGGCTTTGCGTTGAACCGCGAACATGCGTGCCGGCGCGGGAACTACTTGCGCGGAAGGAGGAGCGGCGCTGACAGAAGCGTCAGCCTCGCGATTGTTTTCGGCTTTCTCCGAGGGCCGCTTGGTTTCGATGGAAATCGGCCGTGGCGGCGGGCCGGTAGTCACTGCCGGTGTGGCGGAAGCGGGAGCAGTTTCTTCGGATGCGGGAGTTTCGGTGCGCCTTGCGCCGTTGACCGTTTTCCTGTGGTTGTTATGCTTCTGCTGGTAGAGACGCTCATCCGCAATCCGGATTAACTGATCCGCCTGCTCCGCGTCCTGCGGAAAGATGGAAATGCCGTGATCCATGCTGACGGCCACTTCAAGCTGGAGTGGACGGATCATCTCGGCAAAAACCGCTTCAACGCGGCGGCTGAGGGCAAGAGCCTGCTGCGCATCCGTTTGCGGCAGAAGCAAAGCAAACTCATCACCGCCGATGCGGAACGCGGAGTCGGAAGTGCGCAACGCCTTTTTGAGCGTGGCGGCTGTAGCGCGCAAGACTTCATCGCCCTGCGGGTGGCCGTGCTTGTCGTTTACTTCCTTGAAGCGATGCAAATCCAGAATGACCAGGCTCAGCGGCTGGGTGTAGCGCCGGGCGCGATTCAATTCTTTTTCGAAAGATTCTCCAAAAAGCCGGCGATTGTAAAGACCGGTGAGCGGATCGGTGACGGCATTCAATTCGAGTTTCTTGAGATCTTCATGCTCGATAATGATGGGCACGCGGAGGAAGCCCGAGGATGTGAGCACATCCATCAGTGCGGCTTTGAAAGCAACCTGCCGGCCTGCTTGGTCCGTCATCGCGCGGCGCCGCGCGAGCGTTTCGTCCCACACCTGGACGCACTCCGATTCGCGCAACTCGACGTGACTGATCGTCCGCAGGAAACGTTGGAGGAATTGTCCCCGTGCAGGCAGGTCAAGGCTCTCAAGCGTATCCGCAAGCAACTCGAGATACGTATCCTCGATCGGCAAACGCGCGGGCGCAAGGGTACCGGGGCTGGGCATATCCGGAATAAACCTAACCTCTGCCTATCCCCGCGGGGTTGGGGCAAGCGTATAAATTGTTCTACAACTCATTGGAGCAACCAAGAGGCCATTCGTACTGGACCTCGGTCACCCTCGAATCGAATCGAGCCTGACCTCCCGGAAACAGCGGCATGGTAGTACAAAGCAGCGTGAAAAACGAGACGAAAGGAAGGGACATTTGGATGCTTTATGATCCGCGTAACAAAACTACCCAATAGGCTGAATCACGCAGATCGGTCACTCCAAGGGATGGATGAACTGCAAGCCGAAGAGGCGCATGTCACCAGCCATATTCTGGCGTAATACACGGGCAAGGATGGGGGGAGTCTCACTAGGAACAAGACTGTTAGACGCCGGAGAGGGGGCGGGGATCGTCAAATGAATGGTCTGATTCGTTCGGAGAATATGCTGGGATGCGATGCAAGCTCCGAAAGAGCTGATATTAAGCGTCTTAGTAAGCTCGATGAATTCGGATCCTGAGGCATCCGTACCTCGAACAAACACCGGAATCTGCAAACGAATGCGGGGCGAGTGCCGCGTTGAGCAAATCTCGAAGCTCTTTTTCCCCTGAATCATCTTGGTCGACACTGACTCCCCCGCGTGGTACTACGGACATAGTACGGGACTGTTGCATCTTGATTGCCAGATAACGCAATTCAACGTCAATATAACCCTTTTATTAAGAATGGTTTGGAGGGAGCTCGCCCTGGGAAGAGTCTTGCTGCACGCGCCCGTGGATTCGGAAATCCACTGGATTTCCGCAAATGTGCAAATGGAACGCTTTTACCATTGACTCGGCAGAGGACACTCTGTAAGGTTGAGCATCCGGCAAACGGGAAAATATTTACCACACCTCATAAAGGACAGAACTAGTACATGAGCGGAAGGATAGCCATGCCCCCCGTGGCAGAAGATCGCAGCCGCAGGTCGCTTCCGTTGGAATGGGTTAGCCGGCTCCTGGACAGTTTGGAAAAATCATTGATCGTTGCGGACCGCAGCGGGAGTCCGCTGCTCATCAACGCGCGGGCGCGCCACTTCCTGGAAGCGCAAGGATTCAAGGAGACGGACGAACCTAATCTCTTTAGCGATCTGCTAAAGCTGGATTCCGCGAAAATTTTCCGGCAAGTGGAGCAGGGAGAGCACGAAGTCAGCGTTCGCATTGGGGCGGATGAGAATAGTGCTGCTGCGCGGATTCAATGGATGCCGGAATCGGATTGGCTCGTGGTGGAAATCGAAATCAGAGCAGGGAAGCATGCCGATCCCGATGCCGCGACGCAACTCACCGTGCAAGAGCTGTTGCAGGAGCGCGAGATCACTTACAGGAACCTGCTCGCGGCGTATCTGAAATTGCAGGAAGTCAACCGCCAAAAAACAGTCTTCCTGGCTTCGGCGGCCCACGAGCTGAAAACCCCGCTGGCTGTAATCAAAGGTTATTACGATTTGCTGCTCGCGGGTTCTCTGGGACGGCTGACCGACAAACAGCGAGACATCCTGGAAGAATCCAAAGAGAGTTGCGAACGCTTGGTGCGGCTGGTTTCCATGTTCCTGAATTATTCCGCGCTGGAAAGCGGCAAACTGGTTTTGCAACTCCGAGAGAACGACTTGCGCGATTGCCTGGACGAGCTTTCGAAGCGCTGGTCGGAAGCATTTCAGCGCAAGGGCGTGCGGTTGGAAGCGAACATCGATCCTTCGATCCCGACATTCCGCTTCGATTATCAGAAGGTCCAGCAGGTTGCGGCGAATCTGCTCGACAATGCGCTCAAGCACACTCCGAGTGGTGGGACGGTCACGATGACGGCGGGACCGCATTTCTGGGAGCGCCGCGTGGCAACCATGGCTCCCGTGGAAGAGCGGCGAAGATTTCGTCTGCCGAGACCAAACAGCGTGGAAGTCAGCGTGAAGGACTCCGGCGCGGGCATCCCGGCCGAGCACCATCAGGAAATTTTCGAGGATTTCGTGAGAGTGGACAGAAATACTTCCGGAATGGGACTGGGTCTGGCAATCGCAAAACGCCTCATTCAAGCGCATCGCGGAAAGATCTGGGTGGAAAGCGATCCCGGCGGAGGAAGCCGATTTACATTTCTTCTGCCTATGGATCAAGGCTAATGCCCAAAGATTCTTGTAAGAATTGTAAGAAAGGGAAGAGCTAATGGCCGAGAAAGAAAAAATTCTGGTGGTGGATGACGAGCCGAGTATTCGAAAGTATTTGCAAACCCTTCTGGAAGTGGACGGGTTCGACGTGGAGGCGGTCAACTCCGGCAGGGAAGCCCTGAACAGAGTGAAGAAAGGCGAGCGGCCCGACTTCATCATTCTCGACGTTTTGATGCCGGAAATGAACGGCATTGACACGCTGAAGGAGCTGATGGAAATCGACCGCAGCCTGAATGTAATCATGTTGTCTTGTTCGAATGAAGTGGGAACGGTGGTGGAGGCCATCCGCATCGGCGCGCACGATTACTTGACCAAACCTTTTGAAAAAACAGAGCTCGATGCGGCGATGCTGAAGTCGCGCCAGAAGAAACAACTGGCGACGGAGAACCAGGCGCTGCGCGATTATTGCGATCAAGTGACGGAGGATTTGAGCTTTTTAGCGGCGAGTCCGCAGATGGTTCGCATCCGCCAGCAGATTTTGCAAATCGCCCCGGTAGACGTGCCGGTGTTTATTTGCGGAGAAAGCGGCGTGGGCAAGGAAGTCGTATCGCGAATGATTCACCTGCGGTCAAAGCGGCGCAACCAGCCATTTGTCAAGGTGAACTGCGCAGCGCTGCCGGGAGAATTGCTTGAGTCGGAACTGTTTGGATTCGAACAGGGAGCCTTCACGGGCGCCGTGCGAAGCAAGCCGGGCAAGTTTGAACTGGCCAACAAAGGCACGATTTTCCTCGACGAAATCGCGGAAATGAGCACCCACCTGCAAGCGAAGCTCTTGCACGTGTTGCAAGACCATCAGTACTCGAGGCTGGGCGGGCGTCACTTGGTGGAGACGGATGTTCGCGTGTTAGCCGCGACCAACGTAGATGTGCAAGAAGCCATGAAAACGGGGCGCTTCCGCGAGGATTTGTATTACCGGCTGAACGTGTTGTCCATCAACGTGCCGCCTCTGCGCGAACGCACCACGGAAATCCCCCTGCTGTTCCAGCATTTTCTGCAGAAGTACAGCGAGAAATATGGCAAGCCGGGGCAGCCGCCTTCCAAGCACCTGCTCGATGCGGCGCTAAATTACCCGTGGCCCGGGAATTTGCGCGAATTGGAAAATTTCGTGAAGCGCTACGTCATTCTTGAGGACGACGAAGGCAGCTTGCGCGAATTGGTGGAGATGTCTTCCACACGGCAGCGCACCTCGCCTCGCGAAGAGCCGGCGCCTCCCAAGGAACAAGGTCTTAAGGCGCTGGTGCGCGGCCTCAAGGATGAGGCGGAGATGGAAGCGATTGCCGACGCCCTGGAAAAAACACGCTGGTGCCGCAAGGACGCTGCCAAGATGCTGGGAATCAGTTACAAGGCGCTGCTTTACAAGATGCGGCAATTCAACCTGGATACGCCACGAACGCGGAAGTCCGCGTCGCCAGGGGCGGAAGAAACCTCAGCCGTGGGGACGAGGAATGGTTAGCAATTCTCGCAAAAGTACGCACAGCCGGTACTCGGGAAGAACTGGCAAAAGAAGAAAACGATGTACTCCGAAGGGATATGGGGGTTATTTTAGCCCGCGCCAGAACCCAACGTATACTTGAACCAAGTCGAGGGGATTTGGTTCGAGGGCCAAGCTGGCGGC
>QHYL01000604.1 GCA_003224105.1 Acidobacteriota bacterium
CGTTCCTGCTGGGCGGAGGCGTGAAGAGGGAGCAGTAGGGCTGTCAGCGTCAGGCAAATAAATTTGCAGCGGCGCAACAAGGTCATGACAAACTCCTGGTCGAGGATTCTCGACGAACAGAGGATTCAAAGCAGCGGGAACGGCGTTGAGCTTATCACAGGCAGGTGTCTAAGCCGTGCGCGTCTGTCAGACACAAACGCGCCACTGATGCTAGGCGGCGAAGGGGGCGTCTGCTAAAATAAAAGCAGCCAGACGCACCGAGAAGCTGATCCGAAGGTATAGGGTTTTAAGAGTACGAAGAAAGAGATTCGTGCGAGCCCCGACCGGTTCGGGGCTATTTTTGTGTTTAAGGGGAGTTAGCGCGCGAGCGCTATTTAAAAACGGAACTATGAGTCAAGAGATTCGCAATATCGCGATCATCGCGCACGTGGACCACGGCAAGACCACGCTGGTGGACGCCATGTTAAAGCAAAGCGGCATCTTTCGCGCCAACGAAGCGGTGGTCGAGCGCGTGATGGATTCGAACGAATTGGAACGCGAGCGCGGCATTACCATTCTGGCGAAGAATACGGCGCTCTTTTTCGGCGGCACGAAAATCAACATCGTGGACACACCGGGTCACAGTGATTTTGGGGGAGAGGTCGAGCGCGCGCTGCGGCTGGTGGATGGCGTGGTCGTTCTGGTGGACGCGAGCGAAGGACCGCTGCCGCAGACTCGGTACGTTTTGCAGAAAGCGCTCGCGGCAAAGCTGCCTCCGGTGATTGTATTGAACAAGATCGACCGCGCTGATGCACGCGCCAAAGAAGTGCTCGACGAAATCTACGATCTTTTCATCGATCTGGACGCGACGGAAGACCAACTCGACTTCCCCATTATTTATACCAACGCGCGCGACGGCGTGGCGCATACCAAGATTGGCGACAGTTCGAAAGACCTGTTGCCCCTATTTGAGGCCATCGTGAAACACATTCCCGCGCCTCCGGGCGATCCCGCAGGCGTTCTGCAAATTCAGGTGATGAACCTGGATTACAGCGAGTTTCTTGGGCGCATCGCTATTGCGCGCGTTTTCAATGGAACGCTGAAGCGCGGCGAAGAAGTGGGCGTCAGCAAGCTGAACGGGAAGCTCGAGCCGACCAAAATCACGAAGCTGTTTACATTCCGCGGATTACAGCGCGATGAAGCGGAGGCGGTTCCTGCTGGCGACATTGTGGCCATTGCCGGAGTCGAGGACATTCAAATCGGCGAGAGCATCACCGATCTGGCTTCACCCGCGCCGCTCGAACCTTTGCTGATTGACGAGCCCACGCTGGCGATGATTTTCACGGTGAACACCGGACCGTTATCGGGCAAGGACGGCGAGTATTTGACGTCACGCGACCTGCGAGACCGTTTGCAAAAAGAATTACTCACCAACGTTTCCATTCGCGTGGAAGATACCGACACTCCGGAGTCGTTTCGCGTGCTGGGGCGCGGCGAGCTGCAACTGGCGATTCTGATTGAGACGATGCGGCGCGAAGGTTTCGAATTGATGGTGGGCAAGCCGGAAATCGTGACGCGCACGGATAACGGCAAGAAGCTGGAGCCCGTCGAGCGCCTGGTGATCGACATTCCCGAAAACTTTATCGGCATCATCATGGAAACCATCGGCGGCCGCCGCGGCGAGATGACCAAGATGAGCAATCACGGCTCGGGGCGCGTGCGGCTGGACTTCAAGATTCCTTCGCGCGGATTGATTGGCTTGCGCAGCCAGTTGCTGACCGACACGCGCGGCACCGCGCTGATCCATTCAATTTTCGATGGCTGGACGGAATACGGCGGAGAGATGGCGCTGCGTCCCACGGGCGCGCTGGTGGCGGATCGTGCGGGAGTTTCGACGGCGTTCGCGCTGTGGAACATCCAGGAACGCGGCGAACTGTTCATCGGGCCGGCAATCGAAGTCTATGAAGGCATGATCGTAGGAGAAAACTCGCGCGAGCAGGACATGGACGTCAACGTGACGAAAGAAAAGAAGCAGACGAACATGCGCTCGTCCAGCGCGGACGAGGCCATCCGGCTGATTCCGCATCGCGAGCTGAGCCTCGAGCAGGCTATCGAGTTCATCGCCGATGACGAGTACGTGGAAATCACGCCGAAGACCATCCGCTTGCGCAAGAAAGTTCTGCAAGCCAACAAGCGCCCGCGCCGCTGGCAGGAAATCCGCGCCAGCCAGGAGACCGCTGGGTAGGTCCTCTTTCACGCATGCGATTCCACACCGGGCAAGTTTTGTACGACCTTAAACGTCTTTCGCGGCCACGGAATAAGTGCAGATAGCGTCAACCAGTTAGCCGTAGTCTTCCATGCGGCGCCGTCAGGCCGCTGTAGCTCAGCTCTGACGACCCGCTTGCCACGCCAGTGTTCTAAGATGCGGAGTTGCCCGGAGAGCAAAGCCGACACCGCCTCGAAGTACCTATCGACCTTTTTCAGATCCGTACAGGGAAACCACTCGACCCAAAGAGCCGACGCCACCAGATGGAGTTCGTCGACGTTTTGGAGGTTGAGGTGTACATCGAATAAGAGTCCGGGTTGAGCTGGAATGTCCATGGCAATATCCACGTATTTGTGATGGAAATCGAGATTCATCACCAGTCCTGGAAATGCGGCGCGAATCCTCTCGAATGTAGAAAGTGCAATTTCGTATTGCCTAGTGGACATATTTTTTCAGTGCGCTGACTTCTCTAGCAGTTCCTGCAAATATTGTTTCCAGACGGCGGCACGGGTGTGGGTGCCATGGCCGCGGGTTTCATCCGAGATGGGCAGCAGCACGAAGCGGCCGTTTTTCACTTTTTTGATTCCGCGCTCGGCAATACCCAGCTCCGGCGGATTAATGAAGTCGTCGGCGGAGTTGATGTACATCACGGGCGCGGTGATTTTTTCTAGCTGCGGCGAGGGATCGTAATTCCGCGAAGAATTCACCTGGTAAAGGAAATCGTTGGCGTCCAAGGCGGCGAAACGCGTCTGAAAATAATCCTCAAGCTCTTTGTCCGCGGCGTCGCGCGTCGGATAAGTCTTCTGCATGTA
>QHYL01000605.1 GCA_003224105.1 Acidobacteriota bacterium
CCTGCGTTTCTCTCTCAATGTGCTCGCGAATATCCGCGTCGAGCTCTTCCATCATGCGTTTGCCGCGCCTCATGGTTTGCACTCCTACTCCGCTGGCCGGAGGATCCTTGCGATCGCTCCCGCCAGTCTGTCCCACTTGCTGGTCTCCACTTTCAGTTGCTTCCGGCCCTCGCGCGTCAGCCGGTAAAACTTGGCGCGCCGGTTGTTCTCCGAAGTGCCTTCTTCCACGGAAATCCATCTTCGCTTGATAAGCCGGTGCAGCGCCGGATAGAGCGAGCCCTGTTCCACCTGCAGCACTTCGTCCGAATTGAATTCGATGGCCTTCGCGATGGCGTGCCCGTGCTCCGGCCCCAGCAAAAGCGTCCGGAGAATCAGCAGGTCCAGCGTGCCTTGCAGCAGCTCGATGCGTTCGCGTTCTTCTTTAGTAGACATTCTAGGTGAGCATAGAGAGCTTCCGGTAGAATGTCAAGGGGAACACGCAATTCCCTCGGCGGCAAAAATGGTCTCGACTTTGCTCACATTTGTCGTAGCATGGCCGCGTGAAGCTGAAACCTGATGATCGTGATTCCAAGCTGAGACACAATAGCCCTCCGCCGCTCACCCCCGAGACCGGCAAGACTTCGCGCCGGGAATTTCTGCGAAGCGCCACAGCCATTGCCGTAGCGCATCCGATATTCGCGTTTGTCCAGAAGGGGGCAGCCAAACGCGGCGTCCGGCCGGTTCTGGCCTACGTCGGCAGCTACAGCTCACCTCAAGGTCCGGAGGGCGCCGTTGGTCATGGGCAGGGCATTTATCTGTTGGAGATGGATCCGGCAACCGGAGATCTCCGGCAACGCGATGTCTTTCCCAATGACGCAAATCCGTCTTGGCTTGCATTTGACCCTTCACGGACACATCTGTATTCCGCGAATGAAATTTCCAATTACCAGGACGCAGCCTCCGGCTCTGTCAGCGCGTATTCGATTGACCGCGCGACCGGCCGGCTGACCTTGTTGAATACGGTCAGTTCCGAAGGGGCGGGCCCCGCGCACTTAAGTGTTCATCCTTCCGGCAAATACGTGTTCGCCGCCAACTACCACGGAGGGACTGTGGCCGTACTCCCGGTGCACGCGAACGGCGAACTTGGCGCAGCTACGGATGTCAAACACGATGCCGGCACAATAGGTCCCACGCAGGCCGCGAGCGCGCCTACCGGCAGCTTTGCCATCAGCGGTCACGATAAGCCGCATGCCCACATGGTGCACGCAGACGCAGCAGGGAAATTCGTCTTCGCGAGCGATTTGGGTTTGGATCAGATTCTCATTTGGAAGTTTGATGTAGACACCGGCAAGCTCTCACCCGCCCCGCAACCTAGTGTGCCGCTGCCTCCCGGCGACGGTCCCCGGCACTTCGCATTTCATCCGAACGGCCGCTGGTTTTACTCCCTTCAAGAAGAAGCCTCCACGCTGGTCACCTTCGACTATGACGCCGCAACCGGGAAGCTGACGCCGAAGCAAACCATCTCCACGCTGCCAAAAAATTTCAAAGGCACGAATTTTACTTCGGAAATTCTCATTTCTTCTGATGCACGATTTCTCTATGCCGCCAACCGCTTGCATGACACCATCGCCTGGTTTTCCATTGGGGGAAGCGGGCTGCTCGCCTTTGCGGGAGAAGAATGGACTCGCGGCGACTACCCTCGTAGCTTCAACATAGATCCATCAGGGAACTATCTCTATTCCTGCAACCAGCGAGCAGATGCCATCACCGCTTACCGCGTCCACCGCCGAACCGGCGCCCTATCGTTCCTCGGCCAATACACGCCCATCGGCACTCCCGCGGCGATTCTCTTCCTTACTTGAAGGACGATCGGCGTCCTATTGACATTCTATAGGTGAGTAAATACCATTCCTATTGTCATTCGATAGGAGGCGGGGCTTGCCATCTCAACCAACAACCCTCTTGCAGGGTACGCTGGATCTGCTGATCCTGAAATCACTGGCCACCGGCGAACTGCACGGTTTGGGCATCTCCCGCAGAATCCAGCAAATCACTGGCGGCACTTTCGTGGTCAAGCCAGGCTCTCTCTTTCCCGCTCTCCACCGTATGGAAGAAGAAGGCTGGACTTCGTCTTTTTGGGGAGATTCCGAGAACAATCGCCGCGCGAAATACTACCGCCTGACCAAAGCGGGAAGGAAGCAGCTCGAGACCGAATCGAAGCGTTGGGGCAGAATTTCATTGGCCATCGCTCAAGCTTTGGAAACGTCGTAACTTTGTGGGGTTATAGATGTAGAGGTGCGATCATGCCGTTCTTTCCGAAAGCTGCAAGTTTTCTGCGCAATCTCTTCCTGACTCGGCGTGTGGAGCGCGACCTTGATCTGGAAGTCCGCTCGCACCTCCAGCTCTTGATCGACGAAAATCGTCGCGCCGGCATGTCACCCCAGGAAGCACAGCGCGCTGCGCGTATGGAACTTGGCGGCGCCGAACAAGTGAAACAACAAGTGCGCGAACAGCGCCTTGGAGATTCCCTGCATTCCTGGATCAGCGATTGCCGCTTCGGCGTGCGCCAGCTCCACAAAAACCCCGGCTTCACCCTTACCGTGGTCCTCACTTTGGCGCTTTCTGTCGGCGCGAACACAGCAATTTTCTCCCTGGTGAACGCGCTCTTGCTGAAAAGCCTGCCTTATCCACACCCGGAGCGTATGGCCACAATTTACACCAGCATCATCGGCCCGTCCGCGGCCTCTGATGAAAGACACAACGTAAATGGCGAGCAATGGGAGTTGCTCCGCGACAATGTCCCGGCATTGATCTCTGCCGTATCGAGCGTACGCCCTTCGGGGGTTAACCTGAAAGCAGGTTCGCATGTTGAGTACGTGCAGGACGGTCGCGTCTCGGCGCACTACTTCGATGTGCTTGGGCTTCATCCGGTCCTGGGCCGCAACTTTTCTGAGGACGAAGATCGTCCCCACGGGCCCAAAACTGTCATTCTCAGCTACAGCCTCTGGCGAAATGCTTTCGCTGCGGACCCCGGCATTCTTGGGCAAACCATCCTGCTCAGAAGTGACCCACTTACGGTGGTGGGAGTGCTGCTGCCGGGCGCCACGACTCCGTTGAACGCGGATGTGTACACTTCTCTCCAACCCAGCCGCGAGGGCGAAGGCCGTGGAACGAACTTCCGGTGCGTCATCCGGCTGCGCGATGGCGCTAGCTGGCAAGAGGCCGATGCTCAGATCAACCGCGCATGGTTAAGCCGCCCTGGTCTTTATGAATTAGCAGGAAACCCCGGCGCGAAGGTGAGCTACCACTTGGTGCCGCTGCAAAAAGGCCAGACCGATTTGTTGCGCCCGCAAGTGCTGGCGCTGATGGTGGCCGCCGGCCTTATCCTGCTCATTGCTTGTGCCAACCTCGCGGGACTGACCCTCGTGCGTATGCTTCGCCGTACTTCGGAAGTCGCCACGCGGTTGGCGCTTGGTGCTTCAAGCTGGCAGATTCAGCGGCAATTCTGGATTGAAAATCTCCTCCTGGCCCTCATTGGCGGAGCCGTTGGAACCGGTGTGGGATTTCTTGGACTGCGCAGCCTCTTGGTGCTGTTGCCCGAGCACTTTCTCCCCGTCGCCGGTGTTCCTCTAG
>QHYL01000398.1 GCA_003224105.1 Acidobacteriota bacterium
CAGGCTTCGAACTTCGACTTGCCGTCGAACTGATGGCCGCGTTCGAGCACGCGGATCCACGTCTCCTGGAAAAAATCCTCGGCGCGCGCCTTGTCGCCGGTGATGTAAAGCAAGTAGCGGAAGAGCCGGTATTGATACTGCTCGATCAGCCGGTCGAGCAAATCGGGATCGCGCTTCTGCAGTCCGCGCGCAATGCTTTTTGCTACATCGCGCATCAGCGTGGAAAACGACAGCGTTGGCCCAAACGCGTTCGAACCAAAGAACGACCCAGCTTGCGGCGAGCTTAGACATGAAGTCGAGGTGTTCATTCTAACTGGTATACGGGGCGCCGCTGCAAAAAGACGCAACAAGGTTCATGCCACATCTTGTTGGTCTAAGGCTTGTAGTTTCATTGAGTTAGAGGTATTTTGTTCCGTGGCGGTGGTGGTGTTTGAGTGGAAAAGAAAAGCTGCAAACTAGCTTGTGCCGCAAGCTGGTTTGTCCCATAAAGTACTCTGCTATCTGGCACAGCTCCTCTTTGCTGATTTTGGCGGGAAGGCCGTATGACCAGTGGTTCTCTGGAACTCCTGAAACTGAACCGGCTGATTCACGACCCGGGCCGGCTGCTGATCCTAACCTTCCTCTATCCTGTAGCGAAGCTCGATTATCTCGAACTTAAGAAACGGATACGGTTCTCGGCAGGAAATCTTTCGAGCCATCTGGCAAAACTGGAGAAGGCGGGGTACGTGTTGATCCAAAAGGGATTCAAAGGGAAGTATCCCATCACGGTGTGTAGCATGACGAAGAGGGGGCGCGAAGCGCTGGCGCTGTATGCGGAAATGCTGAAGCAGATTACGAAAGTAACGGAGAGTTCGAGCGAGACCGAGTAACTCGCGGCGCAATCTTTGGTGCTACACTTCCGGCCATGTTTTGCCCGCAATGCCGCGTCGAGTATCGTCCGGGGTTTACGCGATGCACGGACTGCGATCTGGACTTGGTTGACTCGTTGACAGAGGAACCCAAACGCGCGGGCGAAGCGAACAAGATTATCTGGATGGGAGACGATCAGGAGAGGTGCATCGCTCTGTGCCAGCACCTTAAGGACGCGGGAGTTCCCTACCAAGTTACACAGCGGATGAAGTCTTGCAGCACCGGAATGAGGGTGGCATGGAAATACGAACTAGCGGTTCCCGCAGAGGATGAGAAAAGGGCCGAAGGGCTTCTAGAATTGCCGGAAACGATTGTAGAAGAGAGCAGTGAGCTGACTGAAGAAGACGAAGAACAGAGTTTATTGGAATGGCCGGAAGGCGATGGGTCCACCCCAGGCACGGTTCGCAAAGGCAGCTCCTATCTTGGTCTGTGGTATCCGGAAGACGCGACGGCCGAAGTTTTCACAGAAACTCCTACCTTCAAATCAGACATGATTGAAATGTCTCTTAAGGAAAATCAGATTCGTACGCGAACGGAGGTTCAGGAAGGGGGATTCAAGAAAGTATTTGTTTCACCGGAAGACGAATCAGCCGCCCGAGAAATAATCCGCGAGATTATTGAAGAGACCCCCTTGGAGTAGATTTTCCGTGGCGCAAGCAAAGCAGGCGGCGGTGGGATTTCGCGTGCATTCGGGTTGGGCGGCGGTGGTTGTGGTGTGGCTGGAGAAAGGCGCGCCAGTCGTTTTGGAACGCAAGCGCGCCCATCTCGTCAAAACGTTTACCTACACATTCCGGCAGCCGTATCACACTGCGGAGAAAATGCCGCTCGCGGAGGCGCGGAGATTTGTCGCTCAGGTCCAAACCGAAGCGCGACAGCTTGCGCATGGTGTGATTCATGGAATGCAATCCGATTTGGAACGAGCGGAAATCAAGCTGACGCGAGGCAATTTGCTGCTGGCCTCCGGAAGGCCGCTGCCGGACTTGGAAAAGATTCTTGCGTCGCATGCGCTGATTCACACCGCCGACGGCGAACTTTTCCGCGAGGCTCTTTCGTACGCGGGGAAACGCTGTGGCCTTGAGATCGTGGGAATGAAGGAACGAGAACTTCTCGAGTGCGCACGGCAGTCACTGCGCGTGCAGCCAGCCGTCCTGCTGCGCCGCATTACTGAACTTGGAAAGCCATTCGGTTCGCCGTGGTCGCAGGACGAAAAATTCGCCACGCTCGCCGCCTGGCTCGCTCTGCGCGGCGCCGCGAACTGATTTTGGGCGAATCGGCCTGAGGCTTCCTTTCGTGGAGTTGACGCGTCTAAAATAGAGTAGAGAATTACAGGTTGTGCGGATAACCGCACAGCTGTGCCATTACATGCCCTCTCATCCGAGGGTCCAGAATTGTTTCTGGATTAAGAGGTATGTCATGAGCAAGCTTGTTTCGCGCAGTTGTTTGTTCCGTGGTCCATACAAGGGCTTGTTCGACTTCCGCCGAGATTGTGACCAGATTTTTCACCGCAATTTGATCAGCTGGCCGTTCAGCGAAGCGCCTCCAGCGGGTTTTTGAACCAGCGCGCAGAGCGGTGGCCGTGTTCCCGCGCCGCATTGGTTGACGCATTGGTTAAAAGGCGCCGGCGCTCGGAGAACCACCACCAAACGGGTTGCTGGCCAGCGATAGGCCGCCCGGGGCTCCCCTTACTCCCTCGGGCGGTCCCCCAACAATTGCCGCTTCAATCAGGCAGTGGGAATCCGGCCAGCCTGCGGTGTCTCGATGAATTTCCGTAAGGGAACAAATGCTGAGCGAGTGAATTGGAGGGATGTGACGATGAAGATCGATGTGCAAGGACTCAGGAACACGACAAGAAGCAATCGTTTCCGCGTGGGGCTATTGATTTGTGTCGCGCTTCTATGCGGGCTTTTGCTTGGTACCGTCGTGCCGGGGCGCGAGGCCATAGGGCGAGCCGTGAAGAATGACCCCGCGACGCCGCTGGCGATACCGGACCCGGTTCATCTTTCAGGCGGGTTCGCCACCATCGCGGAGACTGTGGAGCCCGCGGTGGTAAACATTTCCACCACGGCGGTACATAAGGCGCCGAAACGGCCACGCATGCCGCGAGGGTTTGAGGAAGGCCCCTTCGGCGATTTCTGGAACCGTTTCTTCCAATTCCCCGACATGGGGCCAATGACGGAGCACAGCCTGGGTTCCGGAGTCATTGTCGATAAGAAGGGCTACATCCTGACGAATAACCACGTGGTGGACGGAGCCACAAAAATTCAGGTGCAACTCAATGGTCAGTCGACCAAGTACACGGGAAAGGTTGTGGGCACGGATGACGAGACCGACCTTGCCGTAATTAAGATTAATGCCGACCGCGAGCTTCCGGCTGCCAAGCTGGGCAATTCGAACTCGGTGCGCGTTGGGGACTGGGTGCTGGCCATTGGGAGCCCATTTGGGCTGAGGGCAACCGTGACGGCGGGCATCATCAGCGCGAAAGATCGCGGCCAGGCAGAGGGTGTTGGGCGGCAATTCCAACACTTCCTGCAAACGGACGCGGCGATCAATCCGGGCAACTCCGGCGGGCCGCTGGTGGATTTGGCCGGGCAAGTCATCGGCATCAATACGGCCATCGAGACGCAAAGCGGCGGATATCAAGGCGTGGGATTTGCATTGCCATCGAACACAGCGATCAAGGTTTACAACGACCTCGTCGCGCATGGGAAAGTGACGCGAGGTTCGATCGGCGTGAGCTTCAATGAGGAACAAAGCACGAACCCGGTGGTGTTGAAGCAGCTCGGGGCCGAGCACGGAATTATCGTTGAAGGCGTGGAACCCGGCAGTCCCGCATCGCGAGCAGGGTTGAAAGGCGGCGACGTGATCACCGCCGTGAACGGGAACCCAGTGAAAACGGGGGACGATCTGGTGGATGCGGTGACCCGCGCGCCGGTGGGCAGCAAGGTGGAAATCAGCTATGTCCGGGACCGCAGAGAAAAGAAGACGAGCGTGACGGTGGAGTCGCGCGACGAAGTGTTCTCGGGCAATTCCAGCGCGCAGGATAACTCTTCATCGGGAGAGAGTTCGCCGGTGAAGTTTGGCCTTCATGTGGAAACGCTCAGCGGGGAGCGTGCGCGGCAGCTCGGGATGGAAGGGCAGCGCGGCGCGGTGGTCGCGGACGTGGACTCGGGCAGCTTCGCGGAAGATGTCGGCTTCCAGCAAGGCGACGTGATCGTGGAAGTGAATCGAAATGGCATAGAGTCCTACAACGAACTGCGCGAGCAGCTGGGACGTCTCCACAGCGGCGAAGAAGTCGTGCTCAAAGTGTTGCGGCAGGACCAGGACCGGGGATTGCTGACGTTGTTCCTGGCCGGCAACGTTCCTTCGTGACGTTGGATCAGCATTGGGTAGCGCGGCTTAGGGGCCTGCCTGCGTCGTGCAGGCTCCTGGCGCATTCCCAGCGCGGGCTGCTCTGTCGTTATTGAACGCCAACAAGGCCAAGCAGAATAACGGCAAGCCGTCGTCGTGATGGCGGCGCGTGCGATGGTGACACGCGGCCTCGCAGAAATCGGAAGAGAGAAAAGCTTAAGACAGGGCGCACGAGAGGAAGAGGCACGGAGATCACGGAGAGAGCTGTCCTTGTTTGGGCCGTGTGCTGCCTCGCGTGTAGTAACGAAGAAAAGGCGCCCGCCTCAGAAGGCGGCCGCTACAGTGCGGTCCCGTGCCGATGAATGGTCGCGCATCTGCTTGACGTTCCTGTTGTCCCGCGTGCATCCTTTACCTCCTGTGCTTCCATTGCTTCCTTAATTTCCGTTTGAGGTTGGCGTGACTAACATCGACTCGATCAAAACGGTGGCGGTGCTGGGCGCGGGTACGATGGGAAATGGCATCGCGCATGTGTTTGCGCGTGAGGGATTCAAAGTGATTTTGCGGGACGTGGAGCAGAGGTTTCTGGAGCGGGCGGTGGAGACCATCGGGAAAAATCTCGACCGGGAGATCAAGAAAGGGAAGCTGGCGGAGTCTGAGAAGGGAATTGTTGTGAAGCGCGTGCAGCCGGTGACAGAGATGAGCGCGATTGCGGCGGCGGATTTTGTGGTGGAGGCAGTGCCGGAAAAAATCGAAATCAAGCGCGCGGTGCTGATGGAGGCGGACGGAATTTTGCGGCCGGAAGTGATTCTGGCGAGCAACACTTCCTCGATTTCAATGACCACGCTGGCGGCGCTGACCAAGCGGCCGGACCGGTTTGTAGGAATGCATTTCATGAATCCCGTGCCGGTGATGGCGCTGGTGGAAGTGATTCGCGCGCTGCAGACAAGCGACGCAACGTTTGAAGCGACGATGAAGCTGGCGGAGAAGCTGGAGAAGAGACCGGTGGCGGTGAACGACGCGCCGGGGTTCGTCTCGAACCGCGTGCTGATGCCGCTGATCAACGAAGCAGCGTATTGCGTGATGGAGGGTGTGGCCACGGCGGAAGCCGTCGATGCAGTGATGAAGACGGGGATGAATCATCCGATGGGCCCGCTAGAGCTGGCAGATTTCATCGGGCTGGATGTTTGTGTGGATATCATGCACGTGCTGCACGAGGGGCTAGGCGATCCGAAATATCGCGCATGCCCGCTGCTAAAGAAATATGTGGCCGCGGGCTGGCTCGGGCGCAAATCCGGCCGCGGCTTTCATAATTATTCTCAGTGAACAATGAATTCCTACTTCTACAAAATCGTTTTCGAGCCCGATAAGTTCGAAGATGGCGGAGGGGCTTGGCACGTATCCTGCCCGGCCCTGAAGGGCTGCCATAGTTGGGGCCGCAGCTATGAAGAAGCGCTCTCCAATATTCGCGAAGCTATCGACCTGTATGTGCAAGACCTCCTCGAAGCTGGCGAGGCCATTCCCGTGAAAGATGTGTGACTCATAAAGGCCATGGCGAAGAAACTGGACATCGCATTGCATAGCGACTATTCGCCGGAGATTTGCCTCTCCAGGTTGGCGCACGAAATAGACGTCGATGACCGAAGCTTTTTTTCCTTCTCTGGCTACAAGGGAGACAAACCAATCGTCGGCAAGATCAAGGGGAATGAGTTCCGCTTGCACAAGCGTCGGTATTGGCACAACAGTTTTGGTCCCGTCTTGTTTGGGCGCATGACAGTGGATGGTCATGGCACTTTGCTCGAGGGATATTGGGACATGTGGCGATCCACACGAGTCTTTATGCGTGGCTGGCTTGGTCTGCTCATCTTGATCTGCGCCCCGTTCTTTTTCGATACGCTGAAGTGCGCGATGAATGCTCAGTGTGCTGACCAGGAAAGCAGCCGGAATGGGTTGCTCATAATCTCGGGGATGTTCCTTTGGGGATTACTACTTCCGAGACTTGGGGGCGCTCTGAGCTTTCATGAGCGGAAGAGTGTTATAGAACTACTTCGCGAAACTCTCCTTGCAGGACGGGCAGCCATTCCGACTCGGGAGAGAGGCTGGGACTCGTCTCTCGATGTATTTCGACTTTGAGCGCACGAAGATTGGGCGCGAAATAGTATTTGCTTTTTGTTCGCCTGCGTGTTACTTTGCCTCTCGCCGTTTTCAACAGGTGCGCCATGCGCGGTTTTGCGAGCCATGTTTTAAGCTGTGGGGAGCGCGAAAGACTCGAAGAGGAGCTTTTCGAGGCCCGCACGCGGTGCAGGAACTTGTCCCGGCTGCGGCATCTAAGCCATCAGGAACGGATAGCGTTAGATGAGCGCGAACAGGCGGCTCAGGCACGGCTGGTGGGCCACGAGGTGGAGCACGGTTGCATGCGGTAGCCGAGAGTTTGTTCTGGATTTAACGCTGGAGTAGCGGACGGTTGAAGTGGTCGGTTGGACTCAACGTTGAGATCCTTCAGCCATCCTCATCAGATGGCTTCAGGATGACAAGTCGGTTTTGGGCGGTGCCGAAGACAGGATCAAGGCGATAGAAAAAGAGGTGGCGGGAGGAGCTACCGAGTGGTAATCTTTATGCTTCGTAAAGTCCCCGTCGCCTAGTGGAAGTGAAAATTCCTAATTTCCTCGACCGAGGTGTGAAATGACAGAAGAAAAAGAGAAATTGCTGGCAGCGGCGATATTGCAGATTGAAAAGGACCACGGCAAAGGCGCGATCATACGCCTGGGCAGCCGGGATGTTCTGGTGCCCGTCAGCGTAATCCCCAGCGGATGCCTCTCGATTGACGCGGCGCTGGGGGTGGGCGGCTTCCCGCGCGGACGGGTGATCGAGATATACGGCCCGGAATCCGGGGGCAAGACGACCATGACGCTGCACGTGATCGCTGAAGCCCAGAAGCTCGGCGGGCAGGCGGCGTTCATCGACGCGGAGCACGCACTCGATCCGGTGTACGCGCGGAAGCTGGGTGTGGACGTGGACAACCTGCTGGTGTCCCAGCCGGATAACGGGGAGCAGGCGCTGGAAATCGCGGAAACGCTAATCCGTTCGGGCGGCGTGGACATCGTCGTAGTGGACTCCGTCGCGGCGCTGGTGCCGAAGGCCGAACTCGAAGGCGACATGGGCGACCCACAAATGGGGCTGCAAGCGCGGTTGATGTCGCAGGCGCTGCGCAAACTGACCGGCATTGTATCCAAGTCGCGCACCTGCCTGATTTTCATCAATCAGATTCGCGAGAAGATTGGCGTGATGTTCGGGAATCCGGAAACGACCACGGGCGGGCGCGCGCTGAAATTTTATGCGTCCATGCGCGTGGATATCCGGCGCATCCAGTCCATCAAGGAAGGCGACAAGGTGGTGGGCTCACGGACGCGCGCGAAAGTGGTAAAGAATAAGGTGGCGGCGCCTTTCCGCGAGGCGGAATTTGACATTCTGTATGGCGAAGGCGTTTCGCGCGAAGGCGACCTGATCGATCTGGGCGTGGACAAGGGCCTGCTGGAAAAAAGCGGAACGTGGATTAGCTTCGGCGGGGAGCGTATGGGACAGGGCCGCGAGAATGCTCGTGTTTTCCTGAAGGAAAACACAGACATCCGCGAAAAGCTGGAAAACGCGCTGCGCAAGAAGATGGAGATTCCGGCGCCGGGCAATTCGGGCGCGGCTTCCGGAGCAAATGGCCACGCAGTTCCGGCTTCGGCACATGGCGAAAAGCCGCCGGTGAAAGTGGCCACGGCCGCAGCGGGCGCGGAGGCATCGAAAGTGCGTCCCGCACGCTAGGGGAAGAAGTTCACAGGCGACAGTTTACAGTTCACAGTAAAGAACAACCAAAGAGGGGCGCGAACGCGCCCCTTTTGTTTTGTGCGGTGAGACTGAGGCAATGATGGAGGCATCTGAGATCTGGAAGATGAGCAGCCGCAAGCGGATCGGCGCAGAGGCGTTTCAGGATGAGATTCGAAAGCTTCACATACGATTGTGACGCCGGACCGGGCGGATGGGCAGGAGGCTGGCCTGACGGGCAGTGAGTTGAAAACAAAGCACATAAGGGCGTACTAGGGCTTATCCTCTATTGCGGTACTAGCGGGAAGCTTCATAGAATTGATGTCGCAACATGAGAGCGAGTGTATCTCTTCGGCACAGTGTTTGAGCACGTAGGAGCAAGCGATGCGACGCTAAGTTGCATCGAATCAACATCGCTCGGATTGGCTGCCGGGATGCAAGCTATCCCCAAACGGGCAGAGGCAAGCTCAGTGCCCGTGGCAACAACGAACAGTTACTGAGAATGTTTGTTGACGCTGAATAACAGCCTGATGTAAAAGTTCGGCCCCGGCGTGATGAGCGGTGGGGTATTCCGGGGTTGGACGCGAAGGCGGTATCGGCTCCGCATTGAGGGTGGGAACGGTGAAGCAGTACGCAAAAAGCAGTATCACAATTTTGTTGACGGCGGTGTGTGCGCTGCCCGTGCCGGCAATGCCGGCAGGTTCGGCGTCGACGCGTTCGCGCGCACGTCGCTATGTGAATCGCTATCCCGGCGTTCCCACGTTTGCGGACTCGACCAGCACCGATGACAGCACCTATGATGACCCTGTCGTGCGAGGCGCGGCGGTTGCCGCGATCGGGCGCTACAACGGCGCAGTCGTCGCAGTGGACCCGGACACGGGGCGCATCCTGACGGTGGTCAATCAAAAGCTTGCGTTCAGCGACGGCTACATTCCTTGCTCGACCATCAAGCCGACCATCGCGCTTGCGGCGCTGGAAGAAAATGTAATCACGCCCGACACTATGCTGCGGGTGAGCCGCCGGAAATACATGAATTTGACGGAAGCGATGGCGCGCTCGAACAACGAGTTTTTCGAGCAGCTTGGCGCACGCATGGGATTTGACACGGTTTCGAAGTATGGCCGGTTGCTGGGGCTGGGCGAGCTGGCCGGGTACAACCTGCCGGACGAGCATCCGGGATCGTTTCCCACGGTGCCGCCGGCGCATGGCGGGGTGGCTCGGATGTCCAGTTACGGCGAAGGGATTCAAGTGACGCCGCTGCAGCTTGCGGCGCTGTCCGCGGCTTTTGCCAATGGCGGGACGCTTTATTATTTGCAGTATCCGCACAGCCAGGAAGACCTTCAGAAATTCACGCCCAAGGTGAAGCGCGAATTGAATATCGCTCCGATCCTTCCGGAAATTCGAGAAGGCATGCTTGCGGCAGTGCTGTATGGCACGGGGCGTTCGAGCTATGACCGTGGCGGCGACGAACTGCCGATCGGGAAAACGGGAACGTGCGACGACCACACGACGCCATCAAAAATCGGGTGGTTCATTACTTACGCGGATGAAACGCACCCCAAGATCGCGCTGGCGGTGCTCTTGCGCGGGAATACGCGGCGCGTGAAGGGTCCAACGGCCGCTCAAGTTGCGGGCGTCATGTATCGCAAGCTGCGCGAGCAAAATTATTTTGCGGCGTCCGGCTCACAGGTGGCGGTCCACACCGGAAACTAGCAAATCTTCCTGATACTATTGAGAGCAGGCCATCACGCTGCGGAGTGTCCGCAGCGTTTTTTGTTTAGGCGCGCGGGTGCGAAGGAATGCTTCCGCTTAGTTAGTGAAGCGCCGCTTGCCGATGGGCCTGTTGGACGATTGAGCGCACGGTTCCTAATGCATGTTTGACGCAGGGGACGGAATTGAGACAAAAGAAGGGGTGCGTCAGTGCCGCAAAACTCTTTGCGGCTGAAAGTGTTAGGACAAACTAGAGAAGTTTTGGGGATTCCCGGCGACTATCCTCTGGGGGAATTGTGAAACGGTGGTTCGTCATTTTGGTCGTGTGCGAGTGTCTTGCGGGGACAGGCCTCCTTGGATTTGTATTCCAGCGGCGGCTGGCAACTGCGGATGAGTACGATCGCCAAGTGAAGCTGGCACAGGAAGAAGGGAAGCGTATCCGCGAGCAAGTCATTCTGCCGCGCAACGAAAAAGTTGCCGCCGGGCAGAATTTTAAGACGGCGCTGCAGAAATTCGGATTGAGCGCAGAGGAGGCGGCGGGCGCGTCGGCAGCAGCGCAGCGGACGTTCAACCTGCGGCAACTTCGCGCGGGAAATACGATCACGGTGGGGCGGTCAGTGGAGGGCGCGCTGCGGGAGATTGATTACAAGATTGATCCAGACCGCATGCTGAAGGTTGTTTCGGAAGAAGGCGGGTTCACGGCGCGGATCAGCGAAATTCCTTCGAAAACGGAAGTTGTGGCAGTGACGGGCCGCGTGGACGATTCGCTGTTTAATGCGGTGGAGGACGCGGGGGAATCGGCGGAACTAGCGCTGCGGCTGGCGCAGATTTTCGGCTACGACCTGGATTTTTACACCGATCCGCGCCAGGGCGACACGTTTCGCATGGTGCTGGAAAAAAAGAAATATACGAACGGAGAAACAGCCGGGTACGGAAGGATTTTTGCGGCAGAGTATGAAAATGCAG
>QHYL01000606.1 GCA_003224105.1 Acidobacteriota bacterium
ATCTCTTTGAGGCGCGCTCGGTGCGGTGATCCATTGCGCCTTCCAGAGTCCCTTCCGAATTTCGGCGGGGACCTGGGGCAATGCGCTCGTGACATACGCCAACTGCAGGACGAAAGAGGTGAGCACAAGGAATTTGGTTTTCATTGGTTCTCGTTCGTAGCACGCTGACATTCCCACGTGTTTGGCACTTCTACGTACGACCGATCAAGCGCTGCAACGGAAGGACAGCCGAGCAACCGAAGGGTCCGCTCAATGTCAGCCCTTAGAATCGCAAGCGCCCGCGTGACGCCCGCTTCTCCGGCGGCAGCAAGTCCGTAGGCATAGGCGCGGCCAATGAGGACGGCGCGTGCACCGAGACAAATAGCTTTCACGATATCGCTTCCTCGACGGACTCCACCATCCATGAGGACTTCCGTTCGACCATCGACCGCAGAGACAACTTCCGGAAGCGCTCGGATAGTGGCGGAGACACAATCAAGCTGCCGTCCGCCATGATTCGAGACCACAACAGCGGCGGCGCCTTCGTCGACCGCGCGCTTTGCGTCTCCCGCTGTGAGGATACCTTTTACAACGATAGGTCCCGTCCAAACTTTTCGGATCCATCGTAAATCGTCCCAGGTCACCGCAGCGTCGACTAGAGCTGCCGCAACATCGACGAGCTTCATCGGTCCTTGCCCCGGAACGACGATGTTCTCCAGTCTCGGCACTCCGCCATCAGCAAGGAAGGCAGCCAGCCATCGAGGATGGGCCAAGATTTCCAGCAAGTACGGTAGCTTCGCGAGGAAGGACTCGCCGAGAAGCTCCTTCATGCCATTGCGAGGATCGCGTTCTCTCATCCCGGCCACCGCAGTATCGACGGTAATTACTAAGGCCGAGTAACCTGCGTGCTGGGCTCGTTCAATCCCTGCTTCGGCTGCTCCCCGGCCGCCCAGGAGATACAATTGGTACCACGCGGGCCCTTTTGTGGCGGCTTTGACAGCTTCGAGTTTGTGCCCTGAAATCGTCGAGAGGATGTAGGCGGTACCCGCTTCCCCAGCTGCTTTGGCAGCTGCGACTTCGCCCCCAGGATGCATCAAACGGCTGTAGCCAACTGGCGCCAGCATCACGGGAGAAGAGAGCTCCTGTCCAAGCACACGCACCGAGAGGTCACATTTGTTTAGAGCAATCGCGGCGCGTGGACGGAAGCGGATGTCGTGAAACGCTCGAGTGTTTTCGCGCAAGGTGATTTCGTCTTCTGCGCCGCCATCAAGGTAGTCAAATACCGGTTGCGGCAGCCGGCGCCGAGCGATACGCCGAAGATCTTCTATGTTGACTACCTTAGGCGGTCCGAGCGTGTCTTGTCCTGAACCCAAGGATTCCTCCGTTTAGTGTGCTAGCCCGAGGTAATTCCCGTACCCAACAATCATCGTAGATCCCACGAGCAGGAAAAGAGCCAGGGCTAGTAACCGCATTGCCGGGGCACCGGCGCCTTTCCATTCTTTCAACCCGAGGCCCCAGAGGGAACTGAAAATGATGATGCTGGCCATATGCAAAGTCCAACTGGAGAACCCGTACTTACCCATTTGCGTTTCGCCCATGGTGTAAAAGAAGAACTGGAAGTACCAGGTGGTCCCGGCGAGAGCACATAAAAGGTAATTAGCCAGCATCGGTACTGATTCCTGGCTATTGTTTCTCTTGGCTGAAGGAAGGCGTTCCACGACCTCGCGGCTCGGAGCGTCCTGCGAGTATCTCTTCGGATTTGATGTGAAGTATTGAAAGCCAGTACGGTTGCGAATGTTGAGCGCGAGGCACCAAACGAAATTCGTCGCAAAGCCGCCGACTAGCACGACAACCAGCACGGGAAGTCCTTGCCACAGGGGCGGCGTGCCGTGCTTCAAGGTTAGCGCCTTGATGGGTGCGCCCGCTGCTAATCCGTAGGCAAAGCAGGCGCTCATGACTCCCGACAGGGTCGCGACAGCAAGGCCCTTCTTCAAGTCAAACTCCTCAATGGCGAGCTTCTGCTGTTCCGGCGACATCGCGCGTTCTTTGAAAATCCCGGCGAGACCAGCAGCCGCGATGCCCACCAAACAAACGAAAATTCCCAGGAGAATGACTCGCCCCGAGCTTGTTCTTAGGACTTGGCTGACGAACACACCGCTGAAAATGGGAGGCATGAGCGTGCCGAAGGCGGCACAGAGGCCGAGCGCAACGGCCATGCCGAGGGAAAGACCCAAGAAGCGCATGGTCAGGCCGAACGTCAGCCCGCCGATACCCCACAGAAGGCCGAAAAAGAACGCCCAAAAGAGTGTGCTCTTAGGAGTTTCGGAGAGGACGGCAAGCAGGTCTCGCGTCATGAGGTGACCGAGAAACCAGGGAGCGATGATCCAGCTGAAGAAACCGCCAACCAGCCAATAGGTTTCCCAGGACCAGCGGCGGACGCCGCGATACGGCACGTAGAAACTACCCGAAGCCAGCCCACCTAACCAGTGAAAGAAAACGCCAAGCGCAGGATTTGCGGCCATGTCAGTCCTTAAGGAATTGAGTTAGATATGGAAGACCTCTTCGAGCGGTTCCATCGCGCGATCGGGCAAGACACCAGCCGGCTGGACAAAAAAGCCAGCCATTTCTCGTTGCCAACGTTCATTGACTTCGCGGCCGGCCATGCCGGCACGAGCCCGTTCAAAATCCTCCGTTTCGAGGTACCCGACCAACAATCCATCTGGACGCAAGAACAGCGAGTAGTTGTTCCATCCTGTCTCGCGCAAAGCCGACAGCATCTCTGGCCACACGCTCCGGTGGCGGGCCTTGTATTCATCCAGCCGTTCCGGTTTTACTTGCAGAACGAAGCAAATACGTTTCATGTGGTCAACCCCAAGGCCTGCTGACACCCACAACAGCAAGCAATTCTTTTAC
>QHYL01000017.1 GCA_003224105.1 Acidobacteriota bacterium
AACCTCGTGATTGACAACGTTCCGAAAAAAGTGCTTCTTCACGCGCCGAAGAATGGATTCTTTTACGTCCTGGACCGCGCCAACGGCCAGTTGATTTCTGCTGTCCCGTATACTGTCGTGGCCTGGGCCGACGGAATCGACCTCAAGACCGGCCGTCCCGTCGAGCACGCCGGCGCGCGCTACAAAGAAGGCGACCCCGGCACTCCGCTCGCTCCCGGTCCTTTGGGCGGACACAGCTGGCATTCGATGTCGTTCAGCCCGATGACGGGGCTGGTGTACCTTCCCGTGCAGGACGCCGGTTATCTCTATAAACCGGACGAGCATTTTCAAGAGAAGGCGCTGGCGTTCAATACGGCAACCGACGTTGTGGCTTCGGGGCTGCCGCAGAAGCCGGAAATCAAGAAAGCTGTTCTCGAGAGCATCAAAGGACATCTCTGCGCGTGGGATCCCATTCAGCAGAAAGAAGTCTGGCGCGTGGAGCGTGCGAGTCCCGTCAACGGCGGAGTGCTCTCGACGGCGGGGAATCTCGTGTTCCAAGGAACCGCGCAAGGGAATATCGAAGCGTATCGCGCGGCAACGGGAGAGAGGCTTTGGTTCGCCGACGCGCAGAGCGGGATGGTGGCGGCCCCCATCTCGTACACCGTGAACGGAGAGCAGTACATCGCGGTTGTGGTGGGCTGGGGCGGCGTGTTTCCTCTTGCCTTTGGAGAAGTCGCGCTGAAGTCCGGACGCGTGCAGAACATCAGCCGCGTGCTCGCTTTCAAGCTGGATGGCAAAGCGAGCTTGCCGCTACTGCCGCACCCCGCGCCGCCGAAATTGCATCCGCCTCGGGCAACGGCCAGCGCGGCGACAGTGCAAAAGGGAGAGGTTCTGTACCAGCGGTATTGCTCCACTTGCCATGGAGACGTGGCTGTCAGCGGAGGCGTGCTGCCTGACCTGCGGTATTCCGCGGCGCTCGGGAGCTCGCAGCAGTGGGGGGAAGTCATCCTCGGCGGGTCGCTGAAGTCCTTCGGTATGGTTTCGTTCTCGAAAGAACTCTCGCAGAAGGATGTGGAAGCTGTTCGCGCGTACGTCATCCTCCGCGCCAACCAGTCGGTAGCGGAAGCCAAAGCCAGCCGGAAGTAGCCGCCTCGCGTGAGACTCGGCTAAAACCAAAACCCGCAGCTTGAAAACCGCAGGGATGTGCGACGCCTGTCCTGCTTTGCCGCCTGGAACTCCTGCCCACGAGAAACACCGGTCACTAGAAGGAGAAATACGGCCCGCCTCCCCGACAGGTCGGGACAGACTGTCAGCTGCAGGCTTCAACTGTTTGCCCTGAGCGCAGCCAAAGGGCCGGCTGCCAGCTTTCGAGAAGCCCGAAAGGTGGTATGCTTCCGCGCCATGAATGCGAAAGGCATTACGCCGATCCTGAATGTTTCAGACATTGCCGCGAGCTTTGCGTGGTTCGAGAAGTGGGGCTGGCGGAAGTGCTGGGACTGGACGCCTCCCTCCGGCGACGCTCAGGGGAAACCGACGTTCGGGGCGGTGGGCTCCGGATGCTGCGAGATTTTTCTGTGCCAGGGAGGCCAAGGAGGCCGCGGCCGAGGCTCGAACGTCGCCACCTTCGGCACGGACGGAGACCAAAGCGCAGACAAAGGCGCGTGGATGTCCGTGTGGGTGGAGGACGTGGACGCGGTTCACAAGGACTGCGTGGCGGCAGGGCTCGACGTTACCTTCCCTCCGACCGACATGCCGTGGAGCGTGCGCGAAATGCATCTGCGGCACCCGGATGGTCACGTGTTTCGGATTAGCAAAGGATTGGAAGAAGAGTGAGGCGCGCAGGAAGAACCTACGGATTTCTCGCGCAGAGGCCGCGGAGACGCGGAGGAATCGGAGACAAGACGTCAGGCTAAAGCCCTGACGCTACATTGAGCTCTCGAAGAGGAAAAAGCAGGGGGATGCGGACCGAAAAAGCGGTATAGAAAGTAGGTTTGGCGCGCGGCACTGTATATTTTATGATCTAGCGCTTCGCTCCGGTCTTGGCGACTTGTCTATGCAACGCGCCCCATTATCGACCCTCATTTTGACAACTGGACTTGTGGTTTCGTTCGTCGTGTTTGGGGCAGGTCAAAGGCCGGACGAGCCCATACCTCCGCCATCACCGCAACCAGCTTTGAACCCAGAAGAGATTGCTGTGGAGCAGACTTCCGAGGGCACACGGCCCGCTGTGCCACTGCTGGAGAGCTTCGACGGATTAGGCGCGGGATTTCAGGGGCCGCAGGGTACGGCGGACTTTCGTAACCCGTCGGACAATAGTCTCGCTGTAGGCCCCAATCACATCGTGCAGACCGTCAACTCTCGAATCGCCGTGTACTCGAAGAAGGGCAGGAAGTACGACAAGACAGGAACCGTGTTGTACGGACCTGTGGCGACGAAGTCAGTGTGGACAGGGTTCGGCGGGGTTTGCGAGGCGCGCAACAACGGAGACGCAGTTGTGCGCTATGACCAACTGGCGCAGCGATGGTTGATTGTGATGCCCATCTTCTCGCGGATTGGCCCCGACGAATTTCCGAGGAAGACGGGGCTTGCTCCCGGCGAACCAGTGCCGCCGGGCCAGCTCGCGAAGGCGGGTGAGGCGTCGTCTCCAGGACCCGCTGCCGCACTTCCGGCGAATCCGCCCGCACCGCCGCCTCCGCCACAACGCGGACAAAGACCGCCCGAGAAGAAAGAAGGAGTCTGGGCCATGTGCTATGCAGTCAGCACAAGTCCGGATCCGCTCGGCACATATTACCGCTACGCTTTTGAGCGGACGTTGTTTCCTGATTACCCGCGGCCCGCGGTCTGGATCGATGGCTATTACCTGGCGACGAGCACGGGCGATGACGTGATTCAAAAACACGTGTGCATTGCGGATCGCACGAAAATGCTCGCGGGCCAACCGGCAACCGAGCAGTGCATCACCATCGACGGCGTGAATTTCCTCAACAATGCCGATATCGATGGCCAGAAGTTGCCGCCACCGGGATCACCGAACATCATGATGGCGACCGGAGGCACGCAGCTAAAGAACATTTTCAATGATGACGGCATCTATTTCTGGAAAGTTCATGTGGATTGGAAGAACTCCGCGAACACAAAGGCGACTAGCCCCACGAAAATCCCCGTTGCGCCGTATCACTACCTTTGCAACGGGCAGTTGACGAGTTGCGTCCCACAGCCCGATACGGAGCGGCGGCTTGATGTGCAAGGAGACAAGATCATGACGCGGCTGGTCTACCGCAGAGTTGGAGGGCACGAGTCGATCGTCGCGGCGCACTCAGTCGCAACGCGAGGAGGCGGTGGCGTGCGCTGGTACGAGTTCCGTCTCGACAAGAATCGAGACCCCGTGCTCTATCAGCAGGGTACGTACGCTCCCGAAGGGTTCTACCGGTGGATGCCGAGCATCGCTATGGATAAGAAAGGCGACATAGGCGTTGGATACTCCTTCGGCGGGCTGCCGAATTTCCCAGGGCAGCGGTTCGCCGCGAGGCGGGTTGACGATCCCAAAGGCCAGTTGGAGCTGCACGAAACTGTGCTCGCGGAAGGCGGAGCGTCGCAGAAGAACACGCTGCGCTGGGAAGACTACACTACGACGGCGATGGACCCGAGCGACGACTGCACATTCTGGTATGTCGGGGACTATTTGAAAGCGGGCGACACGAGTTATCGAACGAAGATCGGATCGTTCCGCTTGCCGAGTTGCAAAAGCGGCCGTTAGCCGCGCCGTCGAGCGCAAACGCGGTTGAAGCACGAGAGCAGCCGAATGTTCTAGCGCGCGGAGTTCTCTAGCCTTAAGGAGGCTGTCGTGAGGAAACTATTCTTAGTCGCATCGCTGGCGAGTGTGTTTCTGCCGGGACATGCGTTCGGGCAGAAACCGAACGCGGCGCGAGCCTCGGAAGGGAAAATTCTGAAGGTCCGGCCGCTGCCGTTGAACAGCGTGCGGCTTACGGGCGGGCCGCTGAAGCACGCGCAGGAGTTGGACGCGGAATACCTGGTGCAACTCGAGCCCGATCGGATGCTGGCTTACCTTCGGCAGCGCGCGGGACTTGAGCCTAAGGGTAAACCTTACGGAGGCTGGGATGGCGCAGGAAGGCAACTGACCGGGCACATAGCCGGGCACTATCTCTCGGCAGTGAGTCTCATGTGGGCAGCCACGGGCGACGCCCGGTTCAAAGAACGCGCCGATTATATCGTGAGTGAGTTGAAAACGATTCAGGATGCGCAGGGGGATGGCTACCTGGGCGCGCTCCTGGACAATCAAGGCGTGGATGGAAAGGTGCGATTCCAGGAGCTCTGCAAGGGAATTATCCGCTCCGGCGGATTTGATTTGAATGGCTTGTGGTCGCCGTGGTATGTCGAGCACAAAATTTTCGCGGGACTCCGCGACGCCTATCGTTATACCGGCAATCGCGCGGCGCTGGATGTAGAAATCAAATTCGCGGGTTGGGTGGAGAGCATCGTCTCCAAGCTCGACGACGAGCAAACGCAAAAAATGCTGGCAACCGAGTTTGGCGGAATGAATGAAGTCACCGCCGATCTCTACGCAGACACAGGCGAGCCGCGGTGGCTGGCGCTTTCCGGAAAATTTGAGCATCGCGCGGTTATCGATCCGCTCGCGGCCGGCCAGGACATTCTTGGCGGAAAGCACGGCAATACCCAAGTACCCAAGATGATTGGCTCCTTAGCGAGGTACATCTACACGGGAGACGAGATCGACCGCAAAGCCGCCGTGAACTTCTGGGATGACGTCGCGCTGCATCACAGCTTCGCCACCGGGGGACACGGCAAGAATGAGTATTTTGGCCCGCCGGACAAGTTGAACGATTACATCGACGGACGCACCGCGGAAACCTGCAACGTCTACAACATGATCAAAATGTCGCGCACGCTTTTCTCGCTTAATCCGGAGATTCGTTACGCTGATTTTCACGAACGCGCCCTGTTCAATCACATCCTGGCCTCTCAAGATCCGGAGGATGGACGAGTTTGCTACATGGTGCCGGTTGGCCGTGGCGTGCAGCACGAGTACCAACAGAAGTTCGAAGACTTTACGTGTTGCGTGGGAACCGGCATGGAAAGCCATGCGCTTCATGGATACGGCATCTACTATGAATCGGGCGACAAACTTTGGGTGAGCCTGTATGTCCCCACGCAGGCGAATTGGGAGGCTAAAGGGGTGCAGCTCGAAATGAACACCGATTTTCCTCTCGGCGAATCTGCATCGCTTAAAATCACGGCGAAATCACCGAAGAGATTTACGCTGGCTCTGCGTCGCCCGTATTGGGCTGGCGCGGGCTTTAGTGTCAAAGTGAATGGCCAGGCACAGCAGGATCTTCCAAAGCCGGATTCTTACGTGGAGATTACACGCACCTGGAAAAGTGGCGATACGGTGGAATTAGTACTGCCGAAAACGCTTCGCAAAGAGCCGCTTCCTGATAATACTGAACGCTTCGCACTGATGTGGGGACCGCTGGTGCTGGCAGGGGACCTGGGTGCTGAAACATTCAGAGAAAGAGACGGCGAAGGATGGAGAGTTACTGGAAAGGCCCCGGTTTTGGTGGCGGCAAGCCAATCCGTAGAGAATTGGCTGAAACCTGTGGCAGGCAAGCCAGGAACTTTTCTAACTTCCGGCGTCGGCCTGGCCACCGACATCACCTTCGTCCCGTTTTATCAGTTACCTCGCCGGAAGTACGCGATCTACTGGGACATGTTCACTCCGGAAGAGTGGAAGAAAGAGTCCGAAGCTTATGCTGCCGAAGAAGAAAAGCAAAAGAAGCTTGAGGCAGCGACAGTGGCATTCGCGCAACCGGGACAAATGCAGACGGAACGCGATTTTAACCAGCAAGGCGAAGAAAGTTCCCCGGTTCAGCTTGAGGGTCGCTACGGGAGGCGCGGAACGAAATGGTTCTCCTTTGATCTGCCCGTCGAGGCAGGGCATCCGATGGGCTTGGTGGTCACCTTCAGCAATGATGCGCGCAGGAATGGCTCATTCGATGTCCTGGTGGATGGGAAAAAGGTCGGAGAGTACGCAACGGAAAGACGAAGTCCCGAGCAGGACGTGCGCTTCCTTGATGTGGAGTACGCGATTCCGCCCGAGTTGATTGAAGGCAAGCAAAAAGTAACGGTGAGGTTCGAAGCGTCCCCCGGGAGTGATATTCCCGGCGTGTTTGGAATTCGCATAGTCCGCGCGGACCAGGCGCGCTAGCTAAAGGATAAGAAAAGGGAATCGGCTGAAAATAAGCTGGCAGCGCGTCACGCGCGCTGATGCTGCTCGCGATGACGCTTGATGAACTCTTTCAGGTATTCGCCTGCTTCCGTAATGTGCTTCCACAACGCAGCGGAGGCTAGTTCGGGGTCTATTGTTTTACAAGCTTCAAGAAGTTCGCGGTGCGCCTTGCCTGCGCGGTGTTGATTGCGAGTTACAACAAGATGCAGGCGCGTGTAACGGTCGCAGTTGACATTCAGGTTCTTGACGAGCGCAAGCATCTTGGGCCGGTTCGCCGGCGCATAGAGCGCAGAGTGGAAACTCCAGTTCCAGCGGCCCCAAGACTCCATCTCGGAGTCCTTTTCCAGAGATTCCTCATAGTCGCGGAGGATGTCTTCCGCGCGCTGAAAATCTTGTTTTGTCAATTCGGGGATGGCGCAGCGAAGCATGTAGCATTCCAGCACCGCGCGCGTTTCGAACAATTCCATAATCTCCTCGGGAGAAAGCGCGGAGACGACAGCCCCACGGTTGGCTACCAGGGTGACCAAGCCTTCGGCGGCCAAATGGGTCAATGCT
This sequence comes from Acidobacteriota bacterium, assembly GCA_003224105.1. Lineage (GTDB taxonomy): Bacteria > Acidobacteriota > Terriglobia > Acidiferrales > UBA7541 > Acidiferrum. Next base: position 6,800 of record QHYL01000017.1, read on the forward strand.
TCCCGGACGGGAATGCGGCTGATTTGGAATTCCGTGGCAATGGCATCCTGACGAAGTTGTTCGCCTTCGCGCAATTCGCCGCTGAGAATCTTCTCCCGCAATCGTTCGACAACCGCGGCTCCGAGAGACTGTCGCGGGATGGGTGACTTTTTATCATTTTCGCGTGGTGTGGTGAGAATTGAGCTGTGAGTCTGCATATTTGATTGCCGCTTGAGGTTCGTTTCTTTTTGTTGGGCGTTCATATTATAAGGCAATCACAAGGAATTCAGGTTGTACTTCATTGGGCAATGGGCATGAAGCATTTTGCGCGCGGGGATGGTGCCGGGGGCCCGGTTTGCACCGTTCGCACCACGGAATTCTCGCTGCCGGTGGCAGCATGACACACATTCTAGCTTGAGTGTCCGTGTCGCCTAATTCCAATGGCGTTTGGGTTGCCACACCAAAGGCTCAGCCCTGTTCATCACGGACCCTCTGAGTGGCCTTAGAGGAGCGCGGAGCGCAAAACGTGCTCATCCGGTCCGCGCCCTGCACAGCAACCGGCGAGTTTGCCGTCAATGACGACGACCGGAACGCGCAATCTAAGCAGGACTTGGCGGCGGCCGCTAAGGAAAGGAAGTCCGCAATTTGGGTTTTAGTTCATCGAATGCCAAGCTATGACTGTTCTCAAGTTGCAATTTGATTAAAATATTCGAAACATGAAATTTTGCCGTTCGCTCGGAGATGTTAAGCGTGCTGGAGATCTCTTTGTTGGTGGAACGACGCATGAGGAGCTGAAGGACCTGGCACTCTCGTGCTGTCAGGCAATGACCGGGCAAAAGCTGAACATCGAGCAGAGCCTTGGATTGTTTGGCGAACGCCAGCATGACATCCGGAGGTACCCAGAACTGCCCTTGCAAGATGCTGCGAATTGCCTGGGGAAGCTCAGTCTGCCAGGACTTATGCAATTCCACAAACCCGTCAATTCCCCAATAGAACAGCCGCAACTCATCTGCATAGCTTCCGTTGCCTGGCGGGAGCAACGCCAGAAACTTGCTGCTTGGTGACTTTGAGCGGCAGCGCTCAGTGAGGGGCCCCAAGTCTGCACGCAAGGAACATGCATCGAGAAGGAAGAGACGCGGAGATGCCTGCTGACGGGCGGCTTCGGCCTCAGTTAAAGCTGGAAGAAGCGTCAGAGTGCGAAAATCCCTGACGTGGGAGAGGATTCTCTCCACGGTCCGCACCAGGACCGGATGCGCACTGACAACCTGAATTCCAACCACCACGAGCAGTGTTTCCTATGGCGACTGGGAGGCATTTCCGTCTTGGCGGGCTCAGGACTTATTCAACATAAAGCTGGGCAGCACGCAGGGCTCTTACCATGCAAAATGCAAAGCACAAGTAAAAGGAGGGAAAGGTCATGGAAAAGTTTACGAGAAGGAGCCTCTTGGTCGCCAGCGCGGCCACTCCAATAATGACTGGCTTGGCTGGCACGGGCAGTGGAACCCCGGAGGATGGGGCAAAGCCCCATCCTCCCTATCACTTTGAAAACATTTCGCCGCGCGAGCTCATCCGCCGCCGCCATCTGCCAAACGTGGAATTGATCACGCACGAGGGCAAGCACGTCCATTTCTATGACGATTTGGTGAAAGACAGGCGAGTGGTGCTGCAGTTCATGTTCACGCAGTGCGACAAGATCTGCCCGCTGACCACGGACCATCTCGTGAAAGTGCAGAAGCTCTTGAACGACCGCGTGGGGCACGACATCTTTTTTTATTCCATCACGCTTAGTCCGGAAGAAGACAGTCCCGCTGCGCTGAAGGCCTATGCCAAGCAGCACGGGGCCAATTGGACGTTTCTGACCGGCAAGCCGGAGGACATTCTGTTTCTGCGCAGGTCGCTTGGCTTTACCTACAACAATCCAAAGGAAGATGCAGATCGCAACAACCATAGCGGCATGCTGCTCATTGCCGACGAACCTCTGATGCGCTGGGCTCATGCCGAGGGTGGAGCTAGGCCCGAATGGATCGCCAGCATCATCCGCAACGAGGCCGACTCTCCCTTCAAGGGTACAGTAAACGGCGCAAAGCTATCCGATCCCGCTGTGCATGTGAAATAGGTCGTCTGACGCAATAGGTACGCGTCCGCCCGGGAGCCTCTTGACCCTGCGACTTCTGCCCTTGGTTCTTTGTCGTGTGAGTCTGACTCAGCGTTGCGGTTGGGCTTCCGCGAGAGGAAGGCCGATGCGGCGAACAATGTCCGCAAACCGCGGATCACTTCGGAGTGGGTCGAGTCGGGGATCCACCCCGACAAGGGGCATTCAATCCGAACGAGCGAGGTATGCCTTTTGCAGCCAAGAGAAGGCCTGCTCCTTATCGCCTAATTGGGCATATACGCAGGCCACGTTGAAACCGCAAATGTAGCGGTCTCGGGCCTGTGCCACAATCGATCTAAGCATGGCGCGGGCCGTGTCTTTCTTGCCCGCCATGGCATATCCAGAGGCGACCTCCGCCAAGATAATGGGATTTTGGGTCGCTCTCACGGCGCGGTCTGCAGCGGCAATTGCCTCGTTTCGACGACCCAGTTCGGCCAACGAGAGCGCAAGAACACGCTCATCGCCATCTACTTTGGCCGCGTCAATTGCCCTCTGGTATTGCCGAGCATTGAACAGCAGCCACGGTGAGCCCATGTGGGGCTGCGGGAAGAGCGGGTCGAGCTTCTGGACGTAGTCCAATTGCCCCAGAGCTTCGTCTACGCGCCGGAAGACCAGGAAGTAATGAGCATACCCGGCATGCGCCCGGGGTAAATTCGGGTTGAGTTCCAAGGCGCGACGGAACTCCCGCTCGGCGCTCGACCAGTCCCAGTCAAATGTGAGTTTCACGTAACCAAGCGCAGCATGGGCTTCCGCGAGAGTATCATCAAGCTCGATGGCCCTCGCAGCCGCGGCTTTGGCCCTAGGCATTACTTCGAGCGGGGCGCGAAGAAATGTACTCTGTTCGTAGTAGGCATCCGCGAGAGCCGCGTAGGCCAATGAATCATTGGGGTCAATTGAGAGGGCCTGCTGGAAATAGTTGATGGCTTTTTCGATGCTTTCACCATGACCAGGAGTATATAGCCCCGCCGGCATGTGCTTGCGCAGTTCGTAATTCCCTCGCAAGTTGGCCTCATGAGCTTGTGGATTTACCGGACGCGCCTTTGCCAGCTGAATTTGTTCTTGTGGAGTCAGTTTGATCTTTACCTCGTTCGCAATCGCCTGCGCCACCTCGTCCTGCAAATTCAGGACGTCTCCCAGATCGCGCTGATAGCTCCTGGCCCAGAGATGCCGGTCAGTGGGCGCTTCGATCAACTGCGCGGTAATTCGCACGTGGTTGCCGGAGCGCTCAACAGATCCCTCAACGATAGCGTCCACATGCAACTCCCGCGCTATTTCCGGCAGCGTTTTATTCGTTCCTTTGTAATGCATCGCCGATGTCCGCGAAATCACCCTGAGCGCACTGATTTGTCCGAGATTCGTCGTGAGCTGCTCCGTCATTCCGTCAGCGAAATAATCTTGTTCAGGGTCGCCAGAGAGGTTTTTCAGGGGGAGCACGG
>QHYL01000018.1 GCA_003224105.1 Acidobacteriota bacterium
GATTTTGGCCTGACAACACGCGAAAGGGCGCCAAAGCCAGCACTCTTCGTCGTACGCAACGCCTTTCGCGATGCACCGTTTGATCCTGAAATAGCCTGCCCAAAGATTTCCGTTGTCGTGTGCACTTTCAATGGCAGCCGCACCATTCGAGACTGCATGGAAGGCATCAAGAGGCTCCGTTATCCAAATTACGAGACGATAGTGGTTGATGACGGCTCGACTGACGGCGCGGGGGACGTCGCGCTTCAGTACGACATTAAACTTATCCGAACCGAGAATCGCGGTTTGAGCGCCGCACGCAATTTAGGCTGGCAATCCGCTAGCGGCGAAATCATTTCTTACATTGACGACGACGCCTGTCCCGACCCTGATTGGCTGACCTACCTCGCTTCCACGTTCCTCAAAGGAGGCTATGCAGGTGTGGGTGGGCCGAACATTCCCTTCTTGAACGATGGAAACACCGCGAACTGCGTTGCGGGATCTCCAGGCGGACCTGCACACGTGCTCCTTTCCGATTCTGAAGCGGAACATATCCCGGGCTGCAACATGTCCTTCCGCCGCAGTTGGCTGGAAGCCATCGGAGGTTTTGACACGCAATTCCGCCAGGCGGGCGACGATGTAGACGTTTGCTGGAGGGTGCGAGAGCGCGGAGGCATACTCGGATTTAGTCCTGCCGCTATGGTTTGGCACCATTACCGCCGCACCGTGCGCGCGTATTGGAAGCAACAAGTCAGTTACGGAAGAGCCGAGGCGATGCTCGAAAAAAAGTGGCCGGAAAAATACAACTCCAGCGGCCAGGCAAATTGGCGCGGGCGCATCTATACCGATGGATTGTTTCATAATCTGTCCTTGTCGCGGGGACGGATTTACCAGGGCACTTGGGGAACAGCAGGCTTCGCGCGGCTTTATCAACCCTCTCCGAGTCTCTTGAATTCGCTGTCGCTCATGCCCGAGTGGCAGTTTCTGAGCCTCGTTTTAGCCGTCCTTTCCATCTTCAGCATCATGTGGAAGCCACTGCTTGCAGCCGCGCCTTTGTGCGTGGCCGCCATCGCTGTTTCGCTGATTCCAACTTTAAACGCCGTACTGCATCTACGCGCACCCTCGTCGAAGGGTCGCTTTATACGTTTTCATCTGCGCGGCCTCACTGCCGGTCTTCATCTGATGCAACCTTTGGCGCGACTGTGGGGGCGGCTTATCTGCTCGGTAACGGCTTGGAGAAGCCGTCGATTTGACTCACCTCACTTTCCACGGCCAAGAATGTTTCAGCTCTGGAGTGAAGAATGGCTGGACGCAACGGAGGTTCTCGCGGGGTTGGAATCCGTGCTGCGTTCTCGAGGCGCCGTCGTTCGCCGTGGCGGCGACTATGAAGATTGGGACCTGGAAGTTCGCGGGGGACTGTTCGGCGGAGTCCGAATGCGCGCGGTTTCGGAAAGCTACGGTTCGGGCAAGCACATGCTGCGACTCAAGGTTTGGCCTTGGTTTTCTCTCTCTGGTGTAATCGCTGTTTTGCTCTTTCTGGTTCCTTGCATCGCAGCCGCCCTCGACCACGCCTTCTATCCTGCTGCGATCCTCGGGGCCATGGGCATGGCCGTCGCCGCGCTTGCGCTCCGCAGTGGAGCTGTCGCCCTCGGCGCAACTTATTGCGCATTGATCATCCAGGACTTCGATCTCTCATGAATTGGCTCAGTACGATGAATCGTCTCCGCACGAACCGCGACTTCATTCTCTGTAACCGTTTGTTTCGCTGGGCGCGCCCGTACTGGTCGCATCTTGGTGTTCTCTTCGCTCTTAGCTTACTGGCAAGCCCTCTCGCGCTGTTGGTGCCGCTGCCGTTGAAAATCGCGGTGGATAGTGGACTGGCCTCTAAACCTTTGCCGCACATCATCCGGCCCTTTGTTCCAGCGTCGTTCAAGCTCTCCCCTTCTTCGGCCCTGCTTCTGGCTGTCGCATTGCTTGTTCTCGTGACCGTTTTCACGCAGATTCAAGCTCTGGCCGTCTCTTTGCTTCGAACCTACACCGCAGAAAAATTGCTCCTCGATTTTCGCTCCGAATTATTTCGTCAAATGCAGAAGCTCTCTCTCGGCTACCACGAGGTCAAGGGAACAGCGGAATCCCTTTACAACCTGCAATACGACGCCGCCTCGGTTCAAACTCTCGTCGTCGATCACTTGATTCCATTTTTCAATTCCGCATTCACTTTGCTCGGCATGTTATACGTCACAGCGAGAATCGACTGGCGATTGGCATTAATTGCTTTAGTGATCTCTCCCATTCTCTATGCAACCTCGAAGTATTATCGCCGCGGCCTTCGCCGTGGTTCCCGCGAAGTCAAAAAGCTCGAAAAGTCCGCAATGGGAATTGTCCAGGAAGTCCTCGGCGCCTTGCGCGTCGTAAAAGCCTTCGGAAGGGAAGAAGACGAGCGCCATCGTTTCGTCCGCAAAAGCGCGGAAGGCATGCGCGCCCGCCTCCGGCTCGCCCTCGCCGAAGGCAAGTTCAATTCAATTGTTGGCTTCACCATGGCCGCGGGCACGGCAACCGTTCTGTTTGTCGGCATCCGTCAAGTGCAAACCGGCGTCATCACCCTCGGTGAACTCCTTCTGATGATGGGTTACGTCGCGCAGCTCTACGAACCACTGAAGACCATGGGCCGCAAATCCGCGGCCCTGCAGTCGCAACTAGCCAGCGTCGAGCGCTCCTTTGCGCTGCTCGATGAAATCTCGGAAGTGGAAGAAAAGCCCAATGCGCAACCTCTCCGTTGTGCCGCTGGGAAAATTGCTTTCGAGGACGTCTCATTTACCTATCCCGGCCACAGACCCGCCCTGGTTCGCGTTTCCTTTGAAGTTGAGCCCGGAACATGCATCGGTATTGTCGGACCCACCGGCGCCGGCAAAACCACGCTGATCAGCTTGATGCTGCGCTTCTATGATCCCGTCGTCGGGCGAATTCTTCTCGATGGCATGGACCTGCGCGACTACAAACTGGCGGACCTGCGCAATCAGTTCGCACTGGTCCCTCAGGAGCCGGTGCTCTTTTCGACCTCCATCGAGGAAAACATCGCCTATGCCCGTCCCGATGCCACCAAAGAAGAAATTGAAGCCGCTGCAGTGGCCGCAAATGCTCACGGTTTCATCTCCAGGCTTCCTGAAGGTTATCAAACCGTCGTCGGCGAGCGTGGTCTTCGGCTTTCGGGTGGAGAGCGCCAGCGCATCTCCCTCGCTCGAGCTTTCTTGAAGAATTCTCCCATCTTGATTCTCGACGAGCCCACCAGTTCAGTCGACATCAAGACCGAATCTGCAATTATCGAGGCCCTCGAACGTCTCATCCAAGGGCGCACCACGTTTGTCATCGCCCACCGGGCGAGCACTTTGATCCGATGCAACGTCCTTCTGCAAATTGACAACGGGGAGCTTGTGGCTACCGTGCCCGTTGCCCTTCTGGACGAAGAACTTCTGGCTCTGCCGGCGCGCTTCTTAGGAGAAAGCGATGTCCATCGTTCACCCGATCACATCTAGACAACCGCATCCTGATTTCCTGACGCATCCTGCAGCGATTGCTTGGAGGCGTCTTCGCCCTGGTTCGGACTGGCCAATCGCGATTTCCATTCTTAAACAACGGTGTAAGTCGGCTATTTACAAGATGGATGGCGCCGCGCCGGATGGCTCTGCCGTTGTCGCCAAGCTTGTCGAGGGCGAGCCGTACTCGCGCTTTCGCGAGGACCACTCCGTTCTTGCTGGGAAATGGCTGGGGCTCCTGCATTCTCTAGGCTCGCGCGTTGTCGCGGCTTCGCAGCTTCCTCATCGTGGACCAGTTCACTATCTGGCCCACCTGCGGGCGGCAAGGCAAAGGCTGCGCACGGATTTGAAAGTGCTTGACCTGCCCCCGGGTCAATCGGCCGTTTTCGCAGCCGTCATAGCGCAGTGTAATCTTCTCGAGTCACATTGGAGTCAGTTGGAAAAATGGGACGCTCTGCTCCCCTCGACTTTTATTCACGCAGATTTCAAGCCCAAAAACGCCGTGATTCGCGCGGGCCCTGATGGGCCAGCTTTTTTTTCCTACGACTGGGAGTTGAGCGGCTGGGGGAATCCCGCTATCGACATCGCTCATGTGAATCTTTCCGCTTACCGCTCGGCTGCCGAGGAATTCGGGCCGCACTTGGATCCCGATGCCCTCCAGCTAACCGCACTCTTGGGACGAATTTATCTGAGGCTTGCCGCGTTCGCCTGGGAAAGCCACAAAATGGATCCCCGGTGGGAGCTCTCTACGGAGCATTTGTCCATATATCAAGAGGAAATGGCTGCGGCCATCGCCGCCGCACCGTGGGAACGGAAGACAAACGGCCACGGAACCGTTGCTAGTCTTCAAGTACCAGACGAAGCTCCGCGCAAAGGGATCCCGGGCGCAAATTCCGTGGCAAATCTAATGATCAAAACGCTCGAGGTGGCCCTCTCCCGCTCTCGAGGGCGAAAAGTGCGTATCCAAAAACTTCGCCGTCAGGCCTGCATAGCAACAGAAAGTTTTCAATCTGAACGTTTGCGCGCATCGCTGAACAGCGGCGAAGTTCTTCCCATTTTCCTCAAGGACTTGAACCCTGCTCATCAAACGGAAGCGGCGCGAAAGGTGCGCGAGTTCGACCTCGCCCAGAGCTATCGGGAACTCCATGTCTACCAGGGGATACTCAGCCGCATCCAGCTTGGCACTCCCGAACTCTACGCCGTGCGCTGGGAGCCGGAGCGCGGAATTTTTTGGCTTTTTCTGGAGGACACGGGCAATTCCAGGTTGCGCGAATGCCGGAACTTTGCCAAATGGGCTCTCGCAGCACGCTGGGCGGCCCGTTTTCACTTCGCCATTCAGGCCCTCCCGGCTTCCCAAACAGCTTTCCTGCCGAAATACGACCGCGCCCACTACCAGGAGGTCGCAAACCAGATCGAGCAGACGCTTCCCACATTGCAGTCCGCCGATTCCCGGGTGGTTGCTCAAGCCCTCGATCATTTCACAGGTCAAATCGATTGGCTGAGCGCTCTGCCCAGAGACTTAATCCACGGGCAATATTTTGGACGGAACATTATGCTCCGTCCGCGAAATAAGGAGCGGCCCATTGCGGTAATCGACTGGGAAACGGCTGCGTTCGGTCCGGGAACATTTGATTTAGTCAGCCTCGCTTCCGGTAACTGGACCGACGGCCAAAAGCAGACTCTGTATCGGGCGTATTTTGAGGAATGCAAAACGAAAACCGGCTTTCACGGAAACTGGAACGAGTTTTGCACGGAGCTTCGCGAAATCGAGCTCTACCAGGCTCTCCAGTGGATTGCCTGGTGGCGTAATCGCAGCCTTTCCTTCAATTTCGGTAAATGGATCAGGGAACTCTCAAGGATTATGCGAAGCCATCCCGCGATGTCTCTGAGAAGTTAGCCACGTTTCGCGGCTGCCTAGGCATGTAATCTATTGTAAGTCTAGGCGCTTGGCGCAGTTGCCGTGCTCGCCCGGCAAATCAGCTCGGGCTGCACCACAATTTCCTTCGGGTACTCTGCCCCGGGCGGCGCGGCAATTCGCAGCAAGAGCGTTTCAGCCGCCAGCATTCCCATTTCACGCAAGGGCTGCCTCACCGTCGTCAACGCGGGGTTTTGAAATGCGGCGCTCTGAATATCATCAAAACCGACCACCGAAACATCCTGGGGGATGCTCCGGCCCCCTTCGCGTAATGCCTGAATCGCGCCGATAGCGGAAATATCATTGAACGCAAAAAGAGCCGTGAAAGGCTCACCCGAAGCAAGCAGCTTTTTGGTCACGACATATCCAAGTTCGGGCGAGGAAGATTCCCCTTCCAACTGGCCGACTATACGCTCGTTAATCGTGACGCCCAGTGCCTGCGCCGCATTGCGCACAGATTCCCATCGTATGGCCGTATCCGAGCTGAACGCCTGTCCTTTGATAAATGCGATCTGCCGGTGTCCGAGCTTTGTCAAATGCTCCATGGCCAAGGTAGCCGCGAGCGCATGATCCAACACAATGTTGGTAACTCCCGGCAGTTCACGGTGACCGGACACCGCGACCAGCGGCACTTGCGATGCGCTCGTGATTGCTGTGTCCACGGCAATCAATCCTTCCACCGCTCGCTGTTGCAACATCAGCGGGTACTCTTGGATGAGTTCGTCGCGATGGCGGTGGCTCACCACAAAATAAAAATATCCTTCTTGCAGCAGATGGTCTTCAATCCCGGACATAACCAGCGCCGCATACCCTTCGCTGATTTCCGGCACGACCACTCCGATCGTGTAGCTTCTTTGTTGCCGGAGGGACCGCGCGATGTGATTGGGCCGGTAGTTCAACTCCCGCGCTGCTTTACGGATCAGCTCCTGTGTGCGGTGCGGAATGGATTTCGCCCCTGGGGAACTGTTAATGACCAGCGACACTGCAGCTTGGGAAAGTCCAACGTGCTCTGCAAGAGACTTGAGGCTCACACTTAGGCCCGAGGCTTTTCGAGCGCGCAAAGATGTCCCTGATTTGGGGCGGGGCATAACGATATCGTGGGCGATAGTCTCCCACATTTATTGGAGTATCTACAAGCGATATCGCGAACCCGTTGCGCCAGATTGCTCGTCCGCGCCTCATCACTTGTAACAGCTACTAAATCGGTTTAGTATGCTATTGCTTTGTCGCGAACGGGAAGGCCCGGTGCGCATTGGGAGCGTCCCGCTTCGTAACATGGGGTGTAATTCATCGATTTTTTGAAGGCCTCCAAGGTAGGATACCGGGCCTTGGCGCAGGCGCGGCCTAACCGGTTTAAGGGACCGAAGAAATCCTTCTTCTCACTCCAAGGAGCGTTTGAAACGTGACATCTCTGCTGCACCGCCCAGCCGTAGCAGCGCTCGTTCTCCTGCTTTGCCCGCTCACGCCCTCGCCTGCTCCTTCATCGGATAAGGCTCCGCACTCCGATTCGGCAGGCCCGGCTCTCTCCGAGCCCAGTGTCGAGAAAAAGATCGACGAGCTTCTCCACAACATGACGCTCGAAGAAAAAGTCGGCCAACTTGTCCAATATTCCGCGGGCCAGCCCACCGGTCCAGGCACCGGGCGCACGGACTACGACGACATGATTCGTAAGGGCGAAGTCGGCGCGCTCTTTAACATCACCACCGCCCGCCAGGTCAATGCTTTTCAGCACATTGCCGTCGAGCAGTCCCGATTGCACATCCCTCTGCTTTTTGGTTTGGATGTCATTCACGGTTTTAGAACCGAATTTCCAGTTCCCTTAGGCTTGTCTGCGAGTTGGAATCCCGATTTAATTCAGCAGACAGCTCGCGTCGCCGCGCAGGAAGCTTCCGCCAGCGGCATCCGCTGGACCTTCTCTCCGATGGTGGACATCGCGAGGGACGCACGCTGGGGCCGCATGACGGAAGGGTCCGGCGAGGATCCCTATCTCGGCTCGGTGATCGCCCGCGCTTACGTGCGCGGCTATCAAGGAACGCGCTTGGATGTCCCCGACAGTATCGCCGCTTGCGCAAAACATTTCGTCGGTTATGGCGCAGCAGAGGGCGGCCGCGATTACAATCCTGTCGAACTTTCCGAACACACCTTGCGTCAATTCTACTTGCCTCCCTTCCACGCGGCCGTCGAAGAAGGCGTCGCCACGATAATGAGCGCTTTCAATTCTTTGAATGGCGTGCCCGCTTCCGCCAATCCCTTTACCTTGACGCAAATCCTGCGAAGGGAATGGGGATTTCAAGGAATTGTGGACAGCGATTACACCTCCCTCGCGGAGCTCATGAATCACGGGATCGCCAACGATGTGGCAACCGCCGCCCGAAAAGCCTTCCTGGCAGGCGTTGATATGGACATGGTCAGCAGCCTTTACCACGACCACATGGGTCAGTTGGTGCGTTCCGGCGAAGTGCCCGAAGCCGCGGTGGACGAAGCCGTTCGCCGCATTTTGCGCGTTAAGTTCGCCCTCGGTTTGTTTGAGCATCCCTATACGGACGAATCCAAGGAAGCCGGCGCCATGCTCCAGAAGGAAAGTGTGCTGCTGGCTCGAAACGCCGCCGAAGAGTCCTTTGTCCTGCTGAAAAATGCAACCGTCGGCGCTGGCCCGCTTCTCCCTTTGTCTGGCAACGCTAAGACCATCGCGCTGATTGGTCCGCTCGCCAATGACAAGGGAATCATGCTTGGTTCCTGGGCCGGGCAGGGGCGTCCGCAGGACGTAATTACCTTGCGCACCGCTCTCAATGAAAGAATTGGCGCACAAAACGTTCGGTACGCGAAAGGCTCGGAAATCACCACCGGCACAGACGATCAGTTGGCGGAAGCCGTGAAGGCTGCCGAGCAAGCCGATGTCGTGATACTGGCCCTGGGCGAAAATGCTTCGGAGATGACTGGCGAAGCTGCCTCCCGCGCATTTCTGGGCTTGCCGGGCCGCCAGGAGGAGCTTCTCGAGAAGATTGTCGGCGCCGGAAAGCCCGCCGTGCTCCTCATCTTCAGCGGCCGCCCTCTTACTCTCCCTTGGGCGTTCCAGCATGTGCCCGCAGTAATGGCCGCGTGGTTCCCTGGTATTCAGGGAGGGCCCGCGCTCGTGCGGACTTTGTTTGGCGACGCAAATCCCAGCGGAAGGCTTACCGTAAGCTGGCCTCGCAGCGTTGGTCAGGAACCGCTTTACTACAACGCATTGAGTACCGGACGCCCCGCGGGAAAGATTGATCTGACGCGGCCGCCGCGCAACGGCGCTGAAAAATATGTTTCGCGCTACATCGACGAACAGAATAGCCCGCAGTTTCCGTTTGGCTTTGGGCTTTCCTATACGACTTTCACCTATGGAAATCTCCACGTTGATAAGACAAAAATCAGCGCAGCCAGCTTGAATGAAGACTTGCAGGCCCGCGAGCCCAAGCAAGGCACCGCTCTCAGCGCCAGCGCGGACATCACGAATACCGGCACTCGCCCTGGCGTCGAAACCGTGCAATGCTATCTCCGCTTTCAGGGAACGAGCGTTGCCCAGCCGGTCCGGGCCCTGAGTAAATTCCAGCGCATTACCTTAGCTCCTGGGGAAACAAAGAAGGTCACCTTTCTGCTGGGTCCAAGCGCATTCGCAATCTGGAATGATCAGCAAAAGCTTGCCGCCGAGCCTGCTAAAGTCACCGTATGGATCGCTCCCGACTCTACCCAAGGTGTTCAAGCCACGCTGGAAATCACGAAGTAAGCTGGATGGTCCATGAAGAGCAAAACTCTTTTGAATAGAAGGGAAGTGGTGCGCCTTTGCGGAATGGGCCTCCTGGCCTCTCCGCTGGCGACTGTTGCCAGTTGCCAAAAGCGCCGCGCCCCTTCTTTCGTGGAGCCGAATGGGGCTCCATTTGAAGGAACCGACGAGCAGCTTCTTGATGAAATCCAGCGCGTCAGTTTTGAATTTTTCTGGAACGAGGCCAGCCCTAAAACCGGGCAGGTGAAAGATCGCGCTCTCGCCAACGGCAGCGACTCGCGCATGATGTCGAGCATCGCCGCCACAGGATTCGGCTTGACCAGCCTGTGCATCGGCGACCACCGCGGCTACCGAAAGTCTGCGGAAATCGCCGACCGCGTTCGGAACACCCTGAGATTTATCGCCAACGATCTGCACAACGAACACGGCTTCTTCTTCCACTTTATCCACATGGAAACCGGCGCCCGCTGGGAAAAGTGCGAACTTTCGTCCATCGATTCTTCGATTCTCCTGTGCGGCGTTCTCACCGCGCGCCAATATTTCTCCGATCAGGAAATCAAGGACCTCGCCACAAAAATCTATCAGCGCGTGGACTGGCCCTGGATGCTCAATGGCGGTAAGACTTTTTCCATGGGCTGGCATCCGGAATCAGGCTTTCTGGATGCGCGCTGGGAGCATTTTTGCGAATTGATGATGATTTATCTCCTGGCCATCGGCTCGCCGACGCATCCTGTGGACGCCAACTCCTGGGATGCCTGGACGCGCCCGAAAATCAAGTACCAGGGAATTGAATACATTTCAGGCAACGATCCCATTTTCACGCATCAGTATTCGCACGCCTGGTTCGACTTCCGCAACAAACGCGATGCTTACGCGAATTATTTTGACAATTCCGTCAAAGCCACCAAAGCGCACAAACTTTTCTGCCTGTCTCTTCGCGATCGCTTTCCCGATTACAGCGAAAATCTTTGGGGCATCAGCGCTTCGGATTACGTGAATGGGTACACCGCATGGGGCGGCCCTTCGGTGGACGGCGGCGCCCTCGGCCCTGTGGATGGCAGCATCGTTCCCTGTGCGACCGGCGGCTCTCTTCCGTTTCTTTTTGAAGATTGCATCCGCGTGTTGCGCCATATCCGCGGTCCCTATCGCGAAAAGGTGTGGACCAAGTACAGCTTCCGCGACGCGTTCAATCCACTGGCCAACTGGTACGACCCAGATGTGCTCGGCCTCGATCTGGGAATCACCATGCTGATGGCGGAAAACCATCGCACCGGCTTCATCTGGGAACAATTTATGAAGAATCCCGAAGCGCAAAAGGCCATGCGGCTTGCTGGCTTCCAGTAAAGATAATGGCGAGTGACGAGACACAACGCCACGCGTGCCCGGAACAAGTTATTATCGCTGCGCATTCTGAATTTCGATTTCCAACCGAGGCGACCCCCGCGGCTGCCTCTGGGTGAGGACTACCCCCCTCCTCCTGTTTTTGTAACTGCGCATTCTAAAGGACTTACGAGCGGTCCGTTTCGTAACTGCGCATTCTAAAGGGGTTACAACCGCATCTGAATTTCGCATCCTGCTAGCGCCCTCTATTATGCTTCAATACAGTACCTAACAAGTATATAAGAGAAAAGGCGTGCCGTCAAGGCGTTTTGTGGTTTTTCGAGGGGAGAGTTAGCGGATGCCGGAGCCTTCGACGATGGTGATGTAGCGGTCGATGGGAAGGTCGGTGAAGGTCTCGACGCGATCGCTGGGCTGAGGCCAATGAATTTCCAGCCACTCTATTTTGGTTCTTGGGCCGATGCCCAGGACTTCACGCCGATCATGGAAGGAAAGGTAACAGCAGAGGCGCTCCTCCCATTGGCGGTGACGCCATGGTGGCTGACAAACTGAGGAGGCTGGGTAGAATTTACGCCTTGCAGGCTACAAGGAAGCATGAAGAAGGGCAATCGGGGGTTTGCCTCGTCTTAGTTAGATACCGAATCGACACAACCCAAGAGGGGGGCGCTACAGTTAGCGCCCAACCGGCTCCATTAATTGTTTTGACCTGCGCGGGTTAGAAGTTGAAACGAGCACCCAGGGTGACGACGCGAGCGCCCAGAGCCTGCGTAGCCTGTCCAAAGTTCGCGTTGGCGATGTTGTTTGAAATGCTATCGGCCTTGAAGTTCAGATTGTTGAAGATGTTGTATGCATCCAACCGGAACTCTACTTTGGCATTTTCGCCAAGTATCAGGGCCCTAGGCAGGCCAAAGGCTTTGGCAAGCGTCAGGTCCACGTCGCGGTATCCCGGGCCGCTGAGCGTGTTGCGATGGACCCCGGGGCCTGGAGGAAGGGCGCTCCCAAAGTTGTTGCCGCTAAAAGCAGTGTAGCAATTTGTGGTTACAGTGGCGGAGCAGGGTACTGGCGCGGAGAAATAAGCCGTGCCGCCTTTGGAGTAGTTTGAGCCCGTCTTGAACGCGTCGTTGGTTGTGCTTGTCCCGGCGCCACCCAGGTAAGCAGCAGGGAACACCGTCGTGTAGCCGCAGGACCCGCAATAGAGGCTTCCGCCAACGATGTTCACCACCGGAGACCACGGGAAACCCGAGTGAAGGGTGAAGATGCCGCTAAGCGTCCAACCGCCCGCGATCTTTTCCATCCAACTATTGCTGCCATGGAAGATAACCGGCTGCCACGTGCCGTAGAGTTTGAAGGACTTGCCGACGTTGTAGTCGGAGCGGCCGTAATTTAGGCTCAAGTTGAACGGGTAAGGCTGTTCAAAGTACGGCCCGGAACTGGTGTCCATGCTCTTGGCCCAAGTGAATTGAGCATCGGCCATGAACTGGCGCGAGAAACGGTGATTCAATTCGGCGAGCATAGCGTTGTAGTTGCCTCGGCCCGAGACGCCCCAGTAGTCCCCGCCAGCGATTTGCGGATTCAGAGTAAGGCCCAAAGCCGCTGGGAGAGCATTGGGGTTCTCATGGAAGAAGATGTCACGGGACAAGCTTCCCTGATAGCCCAGCGTGGCCACGAAGTCGTGACCCAGATCGTATTGGGTGTCGAACGAGTAGTGATGGACGCGCATAGTGGGCAGGTCCGTGGGGAAGATTTGAACGCCAACGGAGCCGGTGGTTGGCAGCCCGTTCGGGCCAAAACTCGAAACCGTGTTCGGGTTAGCCGGATACTGGAATAGCGAGTGCACATTCGCTGACGTGGCGTAGATAATGCCGGGATTCGTAGACGTCGGTGTGGCCATGCCTAAGAATGGAAACACCACCAAGCCCGGGTTATTGCTGATGTTGGCTGAAATAGCGATTTCTTCTTGGTTGTAGTTCAGCCCGTAACCGCCGCGAACAGCGAGCCTGTCCTTAAATCTACTCGGACTCCATGCAAAACCGATCTGTGGCCCAACGTTATGCTTCTGAGCGTTCCAGGAATTTCCTTTCCGAACGACGAGGCCAGTCATGTAATTTGCCCCGGAGCCCGGAATGGCAGAAAGCATGTTGCCTTCTTTGGAGGAAAGTGGGCCAAAGTAAGACCAGCGCAGGCCGAGATTAAGGGTCAGATTCCTACGAAGTTTGAAGTCGTCTTGAGCAAAAAGGCCCCAAAGGTTTTCGCGGTCATCTTGGCGAATCGTCGTCGGGAACCCGGTATTCGGATTGAAGCCACCGCCTTCGTTGTGCGGAGCATCGTTGAGGAAGTCCCACAAATTGAAGAAGCCATAGTTTGGCACGCCGCAACCGGCGCAGTCTTGCAGGTAAAATAGCCGGGTGAGTTCACCGCCAAACTTGATGGTATGCCGTCCAAGAATCTTGGTAGCCACATCCTTGTAGCTGTAAGTCCACTGATTCAGGATGCTGCCGACGTTAGGTCCAAAAGAATTCAGTGTGATGCTGCCGATTTGGTCAATGTGGTCGGATGGAAGACCAACGGGAGACTGTGGGTTGGAGTTGATTTCGTTCCAGCGCCATCCGGCGGCATTGGTCCGAAATTCGTTCAGGAAAGTCGTTGAGATGGTGCGGTCCCAGATTGCGGAAAAAGCCTGGTTGATTTGCGAGTGATGGAAAAGGTTGTAGGCCCGCGCAGGGCCGTTTAGGAAAGTGCTCGACTGTGGTACCCAATAGATCGCAAAGGCAATGCGGTCCTTTTGCGTAACGTTCGCATCCAAGCGGCCATTGTACTGGTTTTTCGAGAAATTGGTGGTGCTGGCAGTTACGTAGTTCGCGATGTCGGCCACGTTGCTCAGGTTATTGGCACCGCCATTCCCGTCCCCACCCGTGCCGGGGTTCGAGGAACTTGTCCACCCGGTATCCTGAGTACCCAGAGTTGATGTCAAAGGAGTGCCGAGATTCAGCCCCTGGCCGGGAATGGTTCTGCAGTTCACCCCTTCCGCCAAGCCGGCATTGGCGCAGGTGACGTTATTCGTGCCAGTGCTGACAACACCTGAACCCGGGAAGCTCAGATACTTCGCGGCGATGCTTCCTGAAGGCGCCAAGGCAGCGAACGCCGGTGTCTCGTACCAGCCGTTGGAAATGTTGGTCTGAGCTTTGGGGCTCCGAACGGTTTCCCAGGCGAAGAACGCGAAGACTTTATTCTTCCAGATCGGGCCGCCGCCGCTGGCGCCGAACTGATCGAAAAAGCTGTTGTCTCTCAGGACTTGATTGCCTTGGCCGTTAAAACGCTGGTAAGCGTCCAGTCCAGGACGATGAGCCGTGAAAAAGGCGCTGCCGTGAATTTCGTTGGTGCCACTTTTGGAAATAACCTGAATCTGGGCGCCGGCGAA
>QHYL01000615.1 GCA_003224105.1 Acidobacteriota bacterium
AAAAGCCAGTGAATCGAGGGACCTGCGAATTCCTGAGGAGGCCCCTATTCTTGGCCGGCGCCGTAATGTCTCTCTAAAGTGTTGATTCGTAACGGATTACTTGATTCCCATAGCTTGCCTTGTGAGGCGGCTTACCTTATCGCTTGGTCGCCAATTTGCTTTTCCCCTCCAGGGACCTCCTCGCGCTCCAGCCCGCGCAAGGGCAAATTCCCGGCAGCGCCTGACCTTAGTGTTCAGGAGGAATGGCTTCCTATGAAGGCAGTGATCTTAGCCGGCGGTTTCGGCTCACGATTGAGCGAAGAAACGCAGGTCAAACCGAAGCCTATGGTCGAGATCGGCGGCAAGCCGATTCTTTGGCACATCATGAAGCTGTACTCCCACCACGGGATCAACGATTTCATCATCTGCTGCGGCTACAAAGGCGACTACATCAAGGAATACTTCGCCAATTACGTCCTGCACATGTGCGACGTGACCTTCGACATGCGCGAGCGCAAGCTGAGCTTCCTGAACAACGGCGTTGAGCCTTGGCGCGTCACGCTGGTCGATACCGGCGAATCCACGATGACTGGCGGCCGCCTGAAGCGCGTTCGTCATCATTTGGATGGCGAAACTTTTTGCCTGACATATGGCGACGGCGTGAGCGATCTCAACATCCAAGATTTGGTTGCCTTCCACAGGCAGCAGGGTGGTCTGGCTACGCTCACCGCGGTACAACCCGCAGGCAGGTTCGGCGCGTTCAGCCTGGATCATGAACAAACAGTGATTTCCAGCTTCAAGGAAAAGCCGGATGGCGGCTCAGGTTGGATCAACGGCGGCTTCTTCGTGCTTGAGCCCAAAGTGATTGATTACATTGAAGGCGACAGAACGGTTTGGGAGCGCGAACCGATGGAGCGGCTGGCGCAGGAAGGGAAGCTGAGCGCATACCGCCACCGCGGTTTCTGGCAGAGCATGGATACTCTGCGCGACAAGATGCTTTTGGAAGAGTTGTGGTCCTCCGGCAGGCGCCCGTGGAAGGTTTGGCAAGACGCTCCTGCATCCGTAGCCACCGCTGCCGCTAACGGCTAAGCCGCATCTAGCCAGCTGACCGAATGATTGATTGGGTACGCGGGCGGAAATCGCGCCGCCCCGCAATACAGAGATAAGGGATACTGAAAGTGTCCCGCGCGGTCCCCGCCGACAAATGCATGACGCAATGAAAAGCATGGCTCAGTAAGAAAGCGATGTCCCGCCAGTAGGCCCGCTAGGCCGGCCCACTAAGGAGCAACGATGAGAGATTTCTGCAGACCAATTGTTAGTTTCGCGGTGTTGTGCGGCGCGGTCGCGGGCGTTGCCGCGGCGCAAACTAGCTACACGGTGACGGATCTGGGCACACTCTCCGGCGCCAATTCGGCTAAGGTCTCAGACATCAACAAGACGGGCCAAATCGTTGGGACTTCGGCAAACCACGCGTTTCTGTGGTCCAACGGCGTGATGACCGATCTGGGCACGCTCGGCGGCAGCGTCAGCATGGCGTATTCGATCAACGACTCTGGCGTCGTGGTGGGCGAAGCCAGCACGGCCAGTGGTGAAATGCACGCGTTTGTCTGGCAAAGCGGCGTCATGAAAGACCTCGGCTTTGCCGGCGAAACCAGCGCGGCTCGCGGAATTAATTCTAAAGGCGACATCGTCGGTGTGGCGTACGCAAAGAATGTGCGCGGAGGCGCCGTACTTTGGAGCGGCGGCCAGAGGCGGTCGCTCGGAGACTTGGGGCCAAGTGGCAGCGGGAGCACCGCGATATCCATTAATGACAAGGGCCAGATCGCTGGCGTTTCGAGCGGATTTGCGGCGAATCAGGGCGTTGTGCGCGCGGTGGTTTGGCTAAACGGGACGATTAGCGATTTAGGCGCGCTCGGCGGTCTGCACAGCACGGCCAACGCAATCAACGCGCAAGCTTTGGTGGTCGGCTGGGCCGAAGTTGCGGACAATTCCACCGCTGCGTTTCAGTGGGAAAACGGAAAGATGAGCCAGCTCGCGTCGCTTCCCGGCAGTGTGACTTCCGTTGGAAACGGAACGCAAGCGACTGCCGTGAGCGACTCTGGCGTGATTGTGGGTTCTTGCGTCACTTCCACAGGGGAGAGCCATGCAGTGATTTGGACCAATGGCAAGATTGCAGACCTGAACAGCCTGATCCCCCAAACGGGATTAACGCTCACGCGCGCGACCGGCGTGAACCGCTCTGGCCAAATCCTGGTCGAACAGCAAAGTAACCTCGATGGCCCCATTACGCGGGCATTCTTTCTAACCCCAAAGACGCGCTAGTCTTTGGATGTGCTCCAAATGCCAGGACGTCAATTTGTGACATGACGAGCCTTGTGAGAATGAGCATCAAACATGGCATTAATACGAATTAAATTATTGAATGCACCAGGGTTAGAGGTCATTCCACAATCTCGCCAACTTTGAGGACAATCTTGGAAGGGAAGTGGGAAAAGTGGGTAAGGGTTTTCATCTCTTTGCGGCCTTTGGAGATCGAGGACAAGATGAAATCCGCTCTATAGCCTTCCTCTAAAATAACCCCTTTTTATTCAGTAAGTTACGGCCCTCCCTTTTCACATCCTAGCAATGTATGCCGTCCCTCATTGGCAGGCGGATTGCCTCATCCCTTGCGTCCCGCCGTGAGAGTGTCCGTCACGGTTCTGTCCTAGCTGCGGCTGCGATTACTTCAACACTTCGTCAAGAGGGCGCCTTTAAAGGAGGCTGAGTCCAGGATGAACGCCGAGCCGAATGTCGACCGGTGGTACGCACTACAGCTGAGAAGCCGTTGGGAGAGTTCGACGGCGTCGTTGCTTTCCTGCAAGGGATACCAGACGTTTCTTCCCACTTATAAAAATGCGAAGCGAGGAAGCGGCCGTTCGAAAGAAGTGCAGGCGCCTCTTTTTCCCGGGTATTTGTTTTGCCGATTTAACGTGTGCGACCGCCTGCCGGTATTGATTACGCCGGGCGTCATCAGCGTGGTGGGCACGGGCCGAGTTCCGATTCCCGTGGAGGAATTAGAGATTGAAGCAATTCAGAGGATGGTTGCGACAGGGATGCATGTGGAGCCCTGCCCTTACCTGGAAGTAGGGCAACGCGTTCGAATCGAAGACGGAGCGCTGAGCGGTGTCGAAGGCGTGCTGACCAGCTTTAAGGGAAGCCGGCGAATTGTGGTCTCGATATCGCTGCTGCGGCGGTCTGTGGCGCTGGAAATAGACCGTTGCGCGGTTTCAGCGGTTCAGCCGAAACACAGCGGCACGCAGCAAGCGCGCGTGATTGTGCCGTCGTTCGAACCGGTGGTTGCTTAAAATTCGAAGAGTTTTGGATTTCGCGAGGACTGAAACCTAAATGGGGAACGGCTACTCCAGGATTCCGGCGTTGTGGGAACAGGGAGTTCTTCGCTCGACGACACGCAGAGCGGCGTCGGCGGTTGGCTCGCTGATGGAAAGTCGTGAAGAGGTTTTGCTGGAGGAATCGTTCCGCAGTATGCTCACGCTCGAGCGGCGGCGGGCGGAACGTTCGCGAAAGCCTTTCGTGCTGATGCTTCTCGACGCCAGCGCGTTCATCGAGGAAAAGACGTCCGACCGCTTCCTGGGCCGTATCTGCTCCGTCCTTCTGAAATCCACCCGCGAAACGGATTTGATCGGCTGGTATGAGAAGGGTGTGGTCCTCGGAGTGATTTTCACGGAAGTGACCTGCGAAGGCCAAACACCGATCACCGAGATTCTGCGATCCAAGGTTCTGCATGCGCTGCACGCGGAACTTGGCCGGAAAGTGCCATCGAGCCTGGTCGTGACCACGCACCTTTTTCCCGAAAAAAGCGGACAAGACAAGGGCGAGAAGGTTGCCGATAGCCGCTTCTACCCGGATCTAGCGAAAGGAACGCCCAGGAAGCGCGTTCCTCAGGTGGCGAAGCGGGTGATTGATGTCCTGGGAAGCAGCTTTTTGCTGCTCATTCTCAGCCCGTTGCTGGCAATTATCGCGTTGGCTATTAAGTTGACCTCCAAAGGTCCGGTAATCTTCCGCCAGGAGCGGCTTGGCCAATTCGGTACGCGATTCCGCTGCCTGAAGTTCCGCACGATGTACGTGAACAACGACCCCAAGATCCACCAAGAGTATGTGCAGCGGTTTATCAACGGCCATGCGGAGAGTGCGCACAAGGAATCGGGAAAGCCGTCGGTGTACAAAATCAAGAATGATTCCCGGGTAACTACAATAGGCCGGCTCCTGCGCAAGACGAGCCTCGACGAACTTCCGCAATTCTGGAACGTTATGATGGGCGATATGTCTCTGGTAGGCCCGCGCCCGTCTCTGCCGTATGAATTCGAAATCTACGATATCTGGCATCGCCGCCGCGTTTTAGAAGTGAAGCCCGGCGTTACCGGGTTGTGGCAAGTGAGCGGGCGGAGCCGCACCTGCTTTGACGACATGGTTCGCCTGGACCTGCGCTATTCGCAGTCCTGGTCGATTTGGCTGGACGTTAAAATCCTCCTCGCAACACCCGGAGCTGTTCTGAGCGGCGACGGGGCCTACTAATACGCGAAACCCACGGGAGAAACTCATGGCAGAAGCGGTGCATCTCGAAACTTCTTCGAAACTGATGAACGATTTTCTAGAGGAATACCGATCCGAGGAAAGTGTCCGCAAGTATTCGAACGATACTGCAGGCAACGGGATTTCTTATCTGCTAAACCACGAATATGCCAAAATCTATCTGGATATCCTGGAGAACTGCATCCCGAAGTCGAGGCGGCAAAAGGGAATCCGCCTGTGGGAATTTGGGTGCGGCGCCGGAATGAATCTACTGCACCTCGTCTCCATGATGGAACGGCGCGGAATCGCTGTGGACTGCGCCTATGGTACTGACTTTTCTGAGACCTTGATCGAGGCGGCACGCCACGAAGTACGGCAGTATCTTCCACCGGAGCTGAGTAAGAAAGTGAGCTTTTGCCTGGCGAAGAATGAAAACCTCGTCGAAGACGTTACGCGAGAGACGGGGATTCCCGGGGAG
>QHYL01000019.1 GCA_003224105.1 Acidobacteriota bacterium
GGAATCGTGGCCCCGCTGCCGAATTCTCCAAGACCCGGATCGTCCATTCCTTTCTGGCTCCACTTCGCGGCGATGGACGTGGAAGTCTGGAAATGCTTCCAGGCCGCCAGATTCCCGTTGGCATCGACTGCGCCCTGCATCTTGTGATAAGAAGCCGGGCGGTAAAAACCGTGCTGCATGTCGTCTTCGCGCGTCCACAGAACCATGACGGGCTTGCCCGGGGACTTGGCGGCCACCTGCGCCGCCTCCATCACGAAGTCAGCCTGGTAGCGGCGGCCGAATCCACCGCCCATGAGCGTCGTGTTGACAATGACTTTTTCGGGCGGGAGCTTGGCTGCTTCCGCGATGACCGCCTGGGCCCATTGCGGCGCCTGCGTGGGGATCCACGCTTCAGCGCCGTCCGGTCGAATTTGCACGGTACAGTTCATCGGTTCCATGCACGCATGGGCGGCGAAGGGGAACTCGTAAGTGGCTTCGACCTTCTTGGCGCCGGCGGAGGCCAGCGCGGAATCGGCGTCACCCTCGTTGCGGAGGACGTTTCCGCCTTTTGCCGCGTTTGCCAGAAACTGCTTGTGCAGCTCTTCCGAAGACTCCTTCACCGCGGGGCCCTCGTCCCACTTCACTTCCAGCGCCTTACGTCCCTGCATAGCGGCCCAGGAATTGTCGGCGACCACAGCGACGCCGCCAGTTGTGGAAGCGCCACGGCCTTTGGTCTCAAAGGAGATGACGTCGCGCACCCCGGGGACCGCTTTTGCTTTGGCAGCGTCAAACGAAACCAGTGTTCCGCCAAACACCGGGCAGCGTGCGACCACCGCCACAAGCAATCCCGGTGGGCGCGAGTCAATGCCGAATTTTGCCGCGCCGGTGACCTTGGCGCGGGACTCAAAACGATGCGTGTCGTGCCCGACAACCGTGAAATCGTTGGAGTTTTTGAGCGGGACGGTGTTCAAATTGGGAACGGGAAGCTTTGCTGCATCAACGATAAGCTCACCGAAGCGGAAAGAACGCTCCGGATGGCCGTGCACGACGTAACCGTCTTTTGCCTTGCAAGTGTCCGTGCTGACTTCCCATTTCTTCGCTGCAGCAGCGATGAGCATTTCGCGCGCGGCGGCTCCAGCCCGCCGCAAGGGCAGCCAGGAGCCGGCGACGCTGCCGCTGCCTCCCGTTCCAAGGTCATAGACTTTCGGATTGGTGGGAGCCTGTTCAACATGCACTTGCTTCCAATCCACGCAGAGCTCTTCGGCGAGAATCATCGGCAGCGACGTGTAGACTCCCTGGCCCATTTCCGACTTGCCCAGTACCAGCGTGACGCGATTATCAGGTGTGATCCGCACCCACGCGTCAAAGGGATTTGGAGTCTTTTTTTCCTGATCCTCCGCCTGACCGGCGAACGCGTCCGGCGACAGGTGGAAGCCTATGACAAGCGCGGCTCCGCCCGCGGCACCGGTCTTCAGGAATTCACGGCGGTTTACAACGGAAGCAGTAGCCATGGGACACCTCAAAACGAATTCTGAAAGGGCCGTTTGGAAAAGCTATGCAGCGGAATGCGCCTTGCCTAGCATCGAGGATGCGGCTCGATGGATGGCCTTGCGAATGCGCTGGTACGTGCCGCAGCGGCAGATGTTGCCGCTCAGGGCATCGTCGATGTCAGCGTCCGTAGGGTTGGGTTTTTTGGAAAGCAGCGCGGCAGCGGACATGATTTGCCCTGACTGGCAATAGCCGCACTGCGGAACATCTTCCTCCATCCAGGCTTTCTGCACGGGGTGGCTCCCATCGGCGGAAAGACCTTCGATGGTGGTCACTTTCTTGCCCGTAACACTCGAAATCGGGGTGATACAGGAACGCGTCGCTTCGCCGTTGATATGCACCGTACAAGCTCCGCAAAGGGCCATGCCACAGCCGAACTTCGTGCCGGTCATGTTCAGCGTGTCGCGGAGCACCCAGAGCAATGGCATGTCCGGGCTGACATCTACGGACTGGGACTTGCCGTTCAAGGTAAAGCTGATAGCCATGGGGACCTCCTGAAGCAGGGACATATCCTACACCAACTTACGGCCAGTATGAAAATCTACGCAATTCCGCCCGGGCATACCGCTGAATGCGCAACTACGGACCTGAGCCCCTGCGCGCAAGACTCTCAACCACGCTATTCCCGAGGTGTCTTGCAGCCACGCTTCATTTGCCTGCCGCCAGTTGCTCCTTGGCCCAATTCAGAATCGTGGTGACGACGTCCGCATCGAACTTCCTATCCACGCTGAAGCCGTGCGTCATGCCTTCCACTTCCACATAGCGAGCTTTTCCTGGGTGTACGCAGTTCACCGTTTCTGCGATTGCCGAGCTGTCCGCGCGACTCATGATCGTATCTTTCGAGCCGCGAATCACCAGAACCGGCGCTTCCACGTTTTGCCACACTCCTCCGAGGTTTAACGCCTGCAACTGCTGGTAAAACGCAGCCGGCCGACCGTACTGTCCGTCCGCGGAGTCGTACCAAAGACCCTTCCATTGCGGATGCTGCCGCAAGACCTCCCCGGGCGTTTGCCTCTGGATCAGGTACAGGTCGTAGAACTGAGAGAACGCCTTGATGGCGTCATTCACTTCGGCGGCGGATTTACCTTCGCTCGTAAGCCGAACCCGCTCATTCTCGATCATGTGTTCGTACCACGTGCGGCCCCAGGAGCCGGCGGCGATGAAGCCGCGCACTGGGTGGCGCCGCGGAACAAGAGGGCCAAAACCCCCTCCATTGCTGAGCCCGATCACGATGACACGATCCGAATCCAGGAATTCGTACTTGCCCATGGCATCGAAAGCCGCTTGGTAGCCCTCCAGTTCACCTTGAAAATCCGACTTCTCGCACGGCGTTCCCTGGCTCTCGCCAACTCCCGGTTTTTCGGTTCGCACCGTGGCGTAACCCGACTGATCGATCAAACGAAGCATGAGAGCGCCGAAGCCATCCGTCTCACCCTGCGCATATTCGACGCTGTCGCAGCTGAGCCATCCGACAAAGAAAAGTACGGGGACTTTGCCGCTGGCGTTCTTGGGGCGCGTAATGAAGGTGCGAAGTTTGTCGCCGCGCGAATTGCCCACCCAGTCGTACTGGATTTCGGCATTCTGAAAATGCTCGCGCGGCCGTGCTTGTTGGGCCACTGCCACATAGGACTGAAGCAACGCCGTGACGCCAAAGATCGCCGCGATCCGGGCAAGCACTAGGAACCTCCCACACGCGAGAGCCCACAAAGAAGTGCTACGCTTTTCAGACGCCGTCATTCATCAGACGTGAGCAGGTTTAGTTTCCGCTGACGGTCGCAGGTGTGGGCGGAGCTTTGGAAGCCTTGGGGGGAGGCGCTTCCGGTTCGACACCTCGCCAGCCCACAGGACGTCCGCGCACGGCTTCCTTCACCGAACGGAAAAGCACCACGTACATCAACTGGCGGTAATAAAAGCGCTGGAGAAGAACGGGAACGAGCAGTGTCCAATCTTCTTTGCGCTCCAGCGCAAAGGCAAGAACGCAGGTGATCACGTCAATCAACAAAAACGCGATGAAGAACAGCACCGAGCGCATCAAATCACCGGTCGTCGCGTGAATCGTGGGCAGCCAGGAGAGTTGCAGCTTCTCGAGCGCCCACAGCCCCACCGTCCACAGGAACAATAAATCGATGAGCGGGGAGATGAGTGGAAGGGCCAGTTGAAAAACAAAGATGTTCGGCAACGCAACCCAGCCGAGCGTGCCGTACTTTCGCCGGAAAAGCGTGCCGCTGTGCTTCCAGAATGACTGCAACGTGCCAAAAGTCCACCGAAAGCGCTGCCGAATAAGCTGGCCCGGCGTCTCTGGAGCTTCCGTCCAGGCAATCGCTTCCTCGTCATAACCGATGCGCCAGCCCAGCCGCCGAATTGCAATCGTCAGGTCCGCGTCCTCTGCCACCGTATCGGCCGTGATTCCGCCCGCCGATTCAATCGCTTGCTTACGCCACGCCCCAAGAGCGCCGGGAACCACCGTGATGCAATTCAAAAGGTCAAATGCCCGCTTTTCCATGTTCTGGCTGGTGATGTACTCGAGCGCCTGCCAGCGCGTCAGCCAACGCGAGCGGTTGCCCACTTTCACGTTTCCGGCTACGGCTCCGATGGTGGGATCCACAAAATGCCGGACCAGCTTGCCGATGGCGTCCGGTTCGATTTCCGTGTCCGCGTCAATGGTCACTACAATTTCGCTCGTTGCATGCGACATGGCTACATTCAACGCCGCTGCCTTGCCCCGGCTTACCTGATGAATGATTTGCACGCGCGGCTCACGCGAAAAATGCGCGTCCAGCAATTCTCCCGTCTTGTCCGCCGAGCCATCGTTCACAACAATGATGTGCAAATCCGGAAAATCCGATTCCAGTACCGAAGACACCGTCTGCACAATCACGTTTTCCTCGTTGTGTGCAGGAATCAACACCGTCACGCCGGGAAGCGGTCCGTCAGACTTCTTGGGATTGTCCGGGCGCAGTTTTTCAATGAATGCCAGGAGTCCAATGATAAGGGTGCGTCCACTGACAAGAATGATGCCCACGACATAAGCCACCGTCATCAAAACCCAGAACCAGTGGTAAATTCCAAAAATAAAGCCGTTCGCGCGAGCTTCAAATTGTTCTTCGGAAGAGAGCGGCAACATCACCTGCGGGCGCGCCTTGCCGATCAGATCGGGCACAGAGACAAATTTGTATCCTTTCGCACGGAGCGCGTCGATGAGCTGCGGAAGCGCCGCGACGGTTTGGCTGCGATTGCCCCCGCCATCGTGAAGCAGGATGATGTTGCCCTTGGGGGCTTCGCGCAAGACATTCTCGACAATCTTTGCCGCAGGCAACGGAACACCCGGCGCTAGCTGGCTCCAATCGTCGGGATCTACTTTCTGGCCCACGATGATGTAGCCCATTTCCTGCGCAATGGGGAGGTGAGCAACCTCTTCCGCAAATTCAGGCTGATGGTCGATGCCGTAGGGCGGCCGGAATAGCAGGGACTTCACCCCGAGAGTGCTTTCGATAAGCCGCTCCGTCAGATTGAGCTCCCAGCGGATTTGCGTCGGCGAGAGTCTTGGATCCTCCCAGTCGGGATGGGAATAAGTGTGGTTGCCAACCTCGTGGCCTTCTGCATATTCGCGGCGAAGAAGTTGCGGCCACCGGTTGGCATCCCACCCGATCACGAAGAATGTAGCCGGGACATTTTTCTCTTTCAGAATGTCCAGAACTTTGGGCGTCCAGGTTGGGTCCGGCCCGTCATCGAACGTTAGGGCCAGTTTTTTCTCGGCGGCTCCAATCTGGTCAATGTCATAGGAGAGCGGGTAAGCGACGTACCTTTCGCTGGTAAACAAATCGCTCTTCGGATCGTATGTAAAACTCCGCTGGCCGCGCTTTGGGGTGTCGCTGAACTGCCAGACGTCGCCATCGCCTTCGAGAATCAAATCCGGGCCCGGTGGGAGGTCCGCCAGCTTTTGCCGCACAGCATCATCCGGGTGCGTCGAATCCCAGATCGGCCAAATAGATGTGTCTCCGGAGCCCAGGCGCCATAAGGCCGTACCCTGCACTCCCATGCGTTCGCTCGCCCGCAATTCGTTGTAAGCCGTCACGGCATCGAGCATCCACACCTGATGCACGACATCGTGCTCGTCAGAATAGGAATAATGCGGGTTCAGCGAAACCGGATCGAATTCCACCTGGGTCTCGGACTCATAAGCATGCAGAAGCGCTTCCTGAATTGTGAAGGATTGCGCAGGCTCATTTGTCTTTTTGCCTTCCGGCCAGTCGTAAGCGTAGCTGGCGACTGCCACGATGATTTTCCCCGGAGGCACGATCTCCATGATCTGTTTCAGGTTCTCGACATACCAGTCCTGCGAGGCAATGGGACCGGGCGAGGCCTCCCGCCAGTGCTCGTCGTAATTCATTAGCACGATGGCGTCGCACTGCTTGCCGAAAAATGCGTAGTCGTAGGCGTCGTTACGCGCCGGAAGCGCGATCATGAACTTCAGCCCCGCCGAGTGCAGCGCGGGCGCCAGCTCCCCGGCAAACTGCCGGAAGTTTGCCTGGCTGGTATCGGGGACATCTTCGAGGTCCACCACGATGCCGGCCTCATGCGATTCCTTGGCGAATTCCACGACGCCACGCACCAGATTCTGCCGCGCCTCCGGACTCGCCAGCATTTTGACCATTGCGCCGGTCTGCCATGCGACGCCGTCGTAATTGTTCAACAGCGCCATCATCGGCAATTCCACAGGCGGATTCTGGGATTTCATCCACTGATGCAGCTTGTCATCCCTGAGCAACGAGACGCCTTCGGCCGGAGTCGCTTTCGCGCTCCTCTGACCGTTCTCGTAGTCCACAAAGGTCAAGCTGCCGTCCGCGCTTACCGCGTGAAGTTGCTCTGGGATGAGCAGGTCAATCTCGCGGTAGTGCTTCTTCAGCGAAGCTAGGCTGTTGGGATCCCAACTCACAAAAAACGCGGCCCGCACAGGGTCGTAACTGGCTGGCACCGTTCCGATGTTCGCCACTCGCCGCCGCCGTCCCTCGCGCACGGGCGCACTCTTCTTCTTCGTTTTCAGCGGGTGGTAGCCCAGTTTCGTATCGGCAAGCAAACCTGCCGGCAAGTCCACGCTGACGGCGATGGTCACAAAAAAATATGCCAGCAGCACCGTGAGCAGTGCTCCGCTCAGCTCCAGCACACGCCGAGTGTGGCGCCAGCGCACACGCTGCGCGTCGTAAAAGATCGGCTTTCGTTCCTTCATGAGTCTGCTTAACCTTCAGGATGGCGCGACGCGACTCCTGGCTGGTCAGGGGTCTCTCCGCGATTCCGTCCCTCTATTGTAAGATGCGTTGCGCCGATGAAGCGAATTTTCTCAAGTCCCGTTTTCGCGCTGGCCGCAGGATTGTGCCTCCGCCTGTTCTTCGTCCTGAAGTTTCCCGCCGATTCCGGCGACTCGCCGCTCTACGAAGAGCTTGCCGCAAACTGGCTCAAACACCATATTTATGGCCTCGAGTTGCATGGCGCGCTCGCTCTTGTTGACGTCCGCATGCCCGGCTACCCCGCCTTATTAGCCTTGATCTACGCCCTCGCCGGCCGCACCGGCGAAGCCGCCCGCCTCTGGGTCATGCTCGCTCAAATTGGCGTGGATCTTCTCAGCTGCCTGGTGATCGCCGCTCTCGCCGCGGGATTGCTGATTCTCGCGAATAAGGGCGGGTCGGTGAAGCGGGTTTTCACTGCCGCTCTTTGGCTGGCCGCGCTGTGTCCCTTCACTGCGAACTACACGGCGGTCGTGCTCACCGAAACCATCGCCACCTTTTGGACCGTCGTGGCGCTCCTATTCCTCATCGGCGTCGCTGCTAACAGCAAAGATTTACTCTTTCCCAGGCCCAGGCGGCGATGGGAAGGCAATTGGTCCGAGGACTTCCGCTTTTTTGTTCCCTCGGCCGGGTTGGCGGCGGGTCTTGGCGCTCTTTTCCGGCCCGAAACGCCTTTGGTGCTTCTTGCTGCCTGGATCAGCAATGCTTTCTTGCTCCTGCGCCACGGGAAGGCGAAGCATTTGCTTCGCGTCATTTTCTTCACAACTCTGGGCTGCCTGCTCCCTCTTGTGCCTTGGGCGATTCGCAATGCCCTGACCTTTCATGAAGTGCAATTCCTCACGCCGAAATACTCCACGCTACCGGGAGAAATCGTTCCGCGCGGCCTGATGGCCTGGGAGAGCACCTGGCTCTTCCGCGTCAAAGACTGCTACCTCGTGCCGTGGAAAGTGAACGAAGAACCGATTGATGTGGACACAATTCCCGCGCGCGCCTTCGATTCGCCGCCCAATAGTGCAACGAATGAAAAGCAGCGCGTCGCCGCCATCCTTGAACAATACAACGAGGACTTGACGCTCACCCAGGAAGAGGACGACGCCTTCGGGCAGATTGCCCGCGAACGCGCCGCCCGCCATCCTTTGCGAACGTATCTGTGGATTCCCGCCGCGCGCGCTGTCGTCCTCTGGTTCTCCCCGCGCATCGAGCTCCTGCCCATCTCCGGCAACGTCTTTCCGCTGGGTGAGATGCGCGATAAGGATCCTGAGGATCAGGGGTTCACGGTCCTGCTTTTCCTCTTAAACATCCTCTACGTCGGTTTGGGGCTCTTGGGCGCCTTAAAGCTCTGGCGCTTCAGCGCCGTTGTCCAGCCAGCCTTGGTGTTTCTGATCATCTTCATCGTGCTGCGTACTGCGTTTCTTACGACCCTCGAAACGCCCGAGCCTCGCTACGTGCTGGTCTGTTTTCCTGTGTTGATTGCGCTTGGCGCTCAATTCTTTGCGGGGAAACCCAGTCCAACCTTTTCGAATTAAATCAGCTACTTTTCATCTGACGGCTCGGGGTGAATCGTAACGCGATAGATTTGCTGGAATCTTTCCTTCACGCGATCTTCCAGAGCCGCGGTGACGTCGTGGACTTGCGTGATGGGCAGCTCGCTCTTCATGGTGCAGTGGCACGAGACAAGGATGTGGTGCTCGACCTGCCTCACCCGGACGTTGTGGCAATTCACCAGCTCGGCAAACTCCGACGGCAACCGATTCAAGAAATCCTCGATGGCTTTCGCCAGCTGATTCATCTCGCCGATGCCCGCATCGGGTGTGGCAATGTGGCGCCCCAGGGGCTCAATGTGAATGTTCACATCGCCCGCGCCACCGCGCAATTCGAGAATCTTGTCTTCCAGTTCGCTCGCCTGGCGATGCGCTTCGCGCAGCGTCAGATTCTCGTCCACTTCCAGATGCAGTTCGATGAAAAGCCGCCCGTCCTGCTGTGAGGCATGCACGTCGTGGATTGCCAGTCCCATGCGCTGCGCTACCGCGCGAATCGCCTCGAACAGATGCTCGCCCTCGGGAGCGCGCGGCTCCACGTGAACCATCACATCCGAAGGGACAATTTCGCCGATGCGTTTCTCGATGGCGTCGCTTAGGGTGTGCACCTGCTCGAGGCTCGCCGTGCGCGCCACGCTGACGGTCGCGTCCACAAAATGACGGTTGCCCGCGCGCCGTACGCGCACTCGTTCTACTTCCAGAACGCCATCCATACGTTCCAAGGCCCACGCGATCTCCTGCTGCAAGCCCTTCGGCGCCGCGTCCAGCAGGGCGTCGAGCGTGCGCCGTCCGAGTTGCGACCCGACCCACAAGATCACTGCCGCGACGGCGAGACCCGCTAGCGCGTCCGCGTAGACCAGCCACGGCAGACTCCAAGTCTCGCCGGCCCAAACGAGCCCGATTCCAACAATGACTACGGTCGTGCTCCAAACGTCGGTCGAAAAATGCAGCGCGTCCGCCTCCAGCGCCTCGCTCGAATATTTCCGGGCGGCATGGCCGAGGGCCCGTGCGCGCGTCATGTCAATAGAGAGCGCAACGAGGAGCACCACAACTGCCGTTATGCTCGGCCGGATGTGCACGCTGCGGAAAAACAGCCGGTCAAACGCTTCGTAAATGATGTACAGGGCAGTCAGCGCCAACAGGCCCGTCTCCACGAACGCGGAGAAGTTTTCAAACTTCCCGTGTCCGTAGGGATGGGTCTCGTCTGCCGGCCGATCGGAAACTCGAATGGAAAGAAAAGTGATAATCGCGGCAACCAAATCCAGCCCGGAGTGCAGCGCCTCGGACAACACGCCGAGGCTCCCCGTTTTGACAACCAGGAACGCTTTCAGCGAAACCAGCAGGGTCGCCGAACCCACGCTCAGAAGCGCGGCCCGCTTCTTCTCCCGCGCTTCCTCGATTGGCGCCACTATTTCCATCGCGGGTCTAGACTACCTCAGATTGTTCGCTTTTCTGTGCCCGGTAAGAGGAGAAGTGCAGGGCCACTAAAGGTGCGGTTATTTAGACGCCGTCATGGGTGGCGGAGGCAGCAGCGGCAGTCGCTTGGCTTCGCCGCGTTCGCCGCGCACTTCCACCTCGTCAAAGAGGAGCGATGGCGCAACCACCGAAGCAGGCAAGCCGACTTGCGCTGAGCCAAAAGCGCTGAGCGCCGTGCCCGCAAAACCATTCGCCTGGCTCTGCATGTAGTTGTACACAAAACTATCGCTCCCGATCCCCGCGATGTTCCGCAGGGCACGCGTGTTCAATC
>QHYL01000616.1 GCA_003224105.1 Acidobacteriota bacterium
AGCATCCGCTGGCCTCACGTCGCGCCGTGCGCCACGTGGAGTTCAACGTTTCCACTCCATTGGACATCATGATTGACGGCGAAGTCGCCACGCTGGAGTGCCGCTCCCTCGATGTCCTTCCCGGCGCTGTTGACGTGTTCCTATGAGAAAAACGTGGTTCGCGGTGCGCAGCACTCTTCTGTGGATCGCCAGCGGCCTGCACTTTTTCTTTGTCGTGCCTGTTCTTGTGTTCCTGAGTATTTTTCTAGACCCTCGTAAGCACGACTGGCTTCAGCGGAGCTTATGCCGGCGTATCGCCTTTCTTTCGGGAGCAAAAGTCGAGGTTCGGCGCGCCCCAGGATTCGATCCCGCTCGCACTTGCTTCTTTTTTTCGAACCACGTCAATTTGTTTGACCCGTTCATTCTGTACTGCGCCATTCCGCAGTTTGTGCGCGGCTGGGAACTGGAATCGCACTTCAAGATTCCCGCTTACGGCTGGCTCATGAAGCGCTTCGGAAACGTGCCCGTGCCGGATGTCCGCCGCCCCTCAGATTTGAAACGCATGTGGCGCCTGACGCGGGAAGCGATTGATTCTGGCACGAGCCTGGTCATTTTCCCTGAGGCCAAACGTACGCGCGACGGTCATGTGGATGAATTCCAGGAAGGCGGATTCCGAGTCGCGCAACAACTGGGCGTGCCCATCGTACCCGTCAGCCTGGTCGGCTCGTTCCAGCATTTCCGCACCGGGCATTGGATGCTGTGGCCGGGAAAAGTGACCGTCTATTTGCACGACCTTATCGAGACAAAAGGCCTCACCAAGGAAGATGTAGCGGATTTGCGCCATGGTGTGCGGAAAGTCATTTCCGGACCCGTGGAAACCTCCCTAAAGTCTCGGAATTAAGCACGAGGCTATTTCATGGTTTCAGGATCGAAGATTTCGAGGTTGTATTTCTCTGCCGCCGTGGTCAGTTGTCGATCCGATGATGCAAAAATGAAAGGTTCACCGCGCTGCACAAACCTTCCGCTCAATCGAGCAGCATCGCGGAGCCAAAGGGCCGATGCGAGGTGCACTGCGTCGGCACTCTTCAGAGGATGTGCCTTGAAAACGTCGCGTATGAAGCCCAGAACGCCCACGTCGAGAGCGATCGGAGTAAACCCTAGCACCCAGTCGGTGTCGAATTTATCGTGTACGGCCGCAGCCTCGCTCGGCAACAGCAGTTTCTCTCGTGTTCTCCGAGCGACACTGGAATGGACTTCGGCGTAGGTTAGGACGGACGTAAAAATGGGTCTGGCTTTATCCGTTTCGACTTGCAATCTTTTGTTGAGAGAGTCTGAGCCAACCTCGTCATAGTAACGCTTCACGAGAGCGGAAGAATCCAGATAGAGCACTACCTGCGGTCCTCGATGATCATCTGCGAAGCAGACTTACCCCGGGACCGCACGGCTCGAAACTTGCCGAGGCTGCCCTTGGCGAGCCGGATCTTTCCCTCTGCGTCGAGACGCTTCAACACGTCCATCAATGTTGGCTCCCCCGGCGCCCCTTCGTCGGGAGGACTAACCTTGGCTATTGGTTTTCCTCGATCGGTCACAATCAAAGTGATTCCTTGGCGAACCATGCGCAGATACCGGCCCAAACGGTTTTTAAGTTCCCTGCTGCCGACCTTTTGCATGTAGCTACCTCACACACCATTGTAGCTACATTGGGAGTTTCTTCGCAACTAGCCCGGATTTCTCACCAAGATTGAGCAAAGGGTTTTGCTTTGAAGTAGAAAAAGGCCGTCATCTCAGGCATAACTGCGTTGTCGAGACATAGTTAGCGCCAAGAGAAAGGCGGCCTTTCTGATGACAGAGTGTAACCAGTCACAGTTCGAGTTTGAAGCGCATTTTTCGCGCCGGGTGGTGGCGGAGTTTTCCGGCGAGCGGCTGACGACCGAGGGCGGGGCGCTGCTGTTGCGGGCGGCGGACCGCAAGATGGGGTTGCTACGGCGCGTGGTGCGCTGCTTCCGCGATGCGCGCGATCCGCAGCGCATCGAGCATGAGCTTTCCGAGATGCTGGCGCAACGCATCTACGGCTTGGCGCTGGGCTATGAAGACCTGAACGATCATGAAGAGCTGCGCAACGATCCGCTGCTGGGGATGCTGGCTGGCAGGCGTGACTTGGACACGCCGCTGGCTGGCAAGAGCACGCTGAACCGGCTGGAGCTGACGCCGAGGGGTTCACCCTGCGCGGAACGCTACAACAAGATCAGCTACTCTCCGGCAGCCATCGACGCTCTGTTGGTAGACCTGTTTCTGGAAGCGCACCGGCAAGCGCCGCGGGAGATCGTGCTGGACCTGGACGCCACCGACACGCCGCTGCACGGACGGCAGGAAGCGCGTTTTTTCCACGGCTACTACGGACACTACTGCTATCTGCCGTTGTACGTGTTCTGCGGGGATCATCTGCTGTGCGCGCGGCTGCGGCCCTCGAACATCGACGCCAGCGCCGGGAG
>QHYL01000617.1 GCA_003224105.1 Acidobacteriota bacterium
GCTTACGCTCACAGCGGTTGCCCGGCGAACTTCCAGACCGGCACCAACTGCGTCGACGTCTACGTTATCAAAGTACGATAGCCAAATCTAACAGCTTCGATCGCAGGAGTTAGCAAGTAGGGGGCGAGGCAGGATGGATTTCATCCTCCTCGCCTCCGCCCTTTTTGTAGAGGATTTACCGGATTGCGGAATGGCTTTGCGCGCAGTGTTATGGGAGACTGAGAACCTAAGCCTTGCCGGTGAGTCAGTCTTGAGGACTACTGCGGACACACAAACCGTTTTCACGGCCTTCCGTGGGACACTTGTATCTCTTCTTCTTGTTGTTGCTTTATTCAGCGGATACCTCGTGATTCGTTGCAGGGTGCGTCTCTCAGTTCGCCCTTATCGTTTGGATGAAGCATTGACCCAGCGAAGCCCTATTTGCGGGAAGCTCAACGACGGACAAATACACGTTCCTCCAGACTGGACTTCGTTCGCGCCTCCCAAGGTAGGGCAGAGCTACACCGATCCGGTGTTCGGCTGTTCGGTGAAACGGTTAACAGACGGTAGCACAGAAGAGGTCACTGGAGGCGAGCATCTGAGTTTCCTTGATTATTATTCGACATTCTCTCCTATCAACGCGACGGGCACTCTAATCCTGATTTCTTCCAATAATGGAGAATGGCGCATCAAGGATTTGGATGGAAAGATAGCCGTCCCGGCAAGCAAGATACCGGAGATGAATAACGGGCACCCCGTTTGGGACGCTTCAGATGGCCACGTCTTTTACTACGCAGTGGGCAATGCGCTTCACAAGGCTACAATTAATGGGAATTCCGTTAAAAATACGATACTCCACGTCTTCAAGGAATATCGCGGGATCGTGTCGCCGGACGCTGCGGACTTGTCACAGGACGGGGACCACATCGCGCTGGTGGGGCAGACCTCCAGCGAGAGGATGGAGGTTTTTGTGTGGTCGCTGAGTAAGCAAACCAAAACTTCTGTTTACACCACCACGTGCAAAATCAACGGTGATATTACAGGGACGCCACAACCAGGGTGCCTACATAAGTTGTTACTCACTGCTGATAATCTTCTGGTCATCGCCTTTAGCAACGACGGGCCCGGATCAGAGGAGGGGGCCCGGCTGTGGGATGGCAGCGGCCTGGTGCATCTGCAAGACAAGACCAACCATCTAGATACCGGTTACGACTTGAGCGGAAAGCCAGTGTTTATTGAGTCGGGCAACAGCCATTACACCGCGGGAATCACGAATCCCTGCCCCTCAGGATGGGGGCTCGATGTAAGACAGCAAAACGAAGTCACCAAGGCCGCGTG
The DNA here is from genome assembly GCA_003224105.1 of Acidobacteriota bacterium. GTDB lineage: Bacteria > Acidobacteriota > Terriglobia > Acidiferrales > UBA7541 > Acidiferrum. Next base: position 1,318 of record QHYL01000617.1, read on the forward strand.
CTTGCTTGACAAGCAGCCTAGCTGGCATGTCAGTTACCGCGGTAGCGCGTCTCAGCCATGGATGGCCATCTCGTTTTTCGATGACCGAAAACCAGGTCCTGAACTTTTCAATAGAACCACAGGGTTCGAAAAGCCGTCACGAGCAAATTGGCTCCTGTTCGAGGACGAAATCATTCTAGCACGAGTGGACGGCGGTGCGGTCTACCGCATGGCACATGCGCGTTCCCGCAGCGCTGAAGGATATTGGAGTACACCCCGCGCGGCAATCAGCCGCGACGGGAAGTATGTGACCTTCTCGAGCAACATGGCGCATCCGGACGGCTGTCCAGATAAGATGCATGTCCCTAATGAGTGCTTGGACGTTTACCTTATCAAAGCACTTTAGTCTCGCCTCACGTTGAAGTATTCCCTCCTGAAAGGAAATTTGGGAGGCCACCGTGTGTCACGAACACACTGACAGCAATGGAGGTGTGGAAACTGTGTGAGAGATGAGGGGAGGCCCTTCGAAGTCTGCGATCAGGAGAGGACTTCAAACTACCGCGAGCTGCTGTCGTTAAGAGCGATGGTGGTGAACGTCGCGGAAAAGGCGGGACAAGAATTCCGTCATGTGAGTTTCAGGGAGACGAGCGAAAGCGAACCGTCGATGAACTGCCGAAATCGTACAGTTGATGTCGAAACCGGGGATGGTGGTCGCTCCGGGATAAGTATGGGCGGAGACCTGAAGACCGGCCCATGCGGCATCCGGCTCGAAGGCGGCGCGAACCTGGAGCAGGCTCTTGCATGGAACGTGAGAACCTGTCGCACCGATGCAAAGGGAGCGAGCCGAGTGGGTGATCCCTGTAAGGCTCTGAGTACCGATGCGGGGCACAGGGGCAGAACAGCTCGTAGTAGGGACGAAGGCGTTGCAATGACGCTGGACCGAAGGGGCTGTGGTGTGCAGCTTTGGCAGGCAGCCAACCGGTGACGGGAGGAGCTGCATGAACAAAGCAAAGCCGTTTGCCATACCGAAGCGGGAAGTATGGGAGGCTTTCAAAAGTGTGAAGGCCAACCAAGGAGCAGCTGGAGTTGATGGGCAATCGATTCAGAACTTCGAGGCCCGGCTTGCCGGGAATCTTTACAAGCTCTGGAATCGAATGTCCTCGGGCAGCTACATGCCGCCACCGGTGCGCCGAGTAGAAATTCCCAAGGCGACTGGTGGGACGCGACCGCTGGGGATACCCACGGTGGCGGACCGCATCGCACAGGAAGTAGTTCGTCGGTACCTACAACCTTTATTGGAGCCGTTGTTTCACGCGGACTCTTATGGGTATCGACCAAGGCACTCGGCGATTGATGCGGTCCGGACGGCGCGTCAGAGGTGCTGGCGCCACGACTGGGTCGTGGATATCGACATCAAAGGATTCTTCGACAACATCGATCATGGGCTTCTTCTCAAGGCAGTGCGCAAGCTGCGTTTGACAACCTGATTTGGCCCACCTTTGATACTTTCATTTGGCCCACCCTAAGGCCGTGATTTTGCTCTTCTTCCGGGGGTTTTCTTTCCGTGGCCCCGGAGGGAGCGGAGT
>QHYL01000593.1 GCA_003224105.1 Acidobacteriota bacterium
CGACCGAATCACAATGTGAATTCACGCCATCAAACTCTTCCTTTGAGATTCTTCCTAAATTCCGGCTCAAAAGCATGAAACATCGAGTCTCCTCCAGTTCCCCTCGTGCGATCTGAAGTGACCTCAGTAGCTCCCTGGTCGTGCCCCGGCCAAATCCTTCAGCAATATTGGCTGTAACGGAGGCCGCCGAACGCCTCACTTGCGCGACGATTCCATATTGATCGCTGCGCGGGTATTTCTCCGTTAGCCGAAAAACCAACAACGCAAGCTCCTCAGCCCGCTGCCAAACCGTTAGCTCCGTAAATGATTTGAGCTTCACGAGTCACAAGTCACGAATCACGAGTCACGTCTTAAGCGGTGCTCGTGGCTCCGCTCACAATCTCAATAATCTCCTTGGTGATGGCCGCCTGTCGCACCTTGTTCATCTGCAGGGTCAGCGCTTCAATCACGTCACCGGCGTTTTTCGTGGCCGATTCCATGGCCGTCATGCGCGCGGCGTGTTCTGCGGCAGATGACTCCAGCATCGCGCGCTGCACCTGCGATTCGACGTAGCGAGGCAAAAGCCGATCGAGAAGCTGCTCTTCCGGCTGCTCGTAAATGTAATCTACGTGAGCGCTCTCCGCCGCGCCTTTGCTGCTTTCCCGTACTTGCGCGGCGTCGACCGGCAAAAGCTTCTCCACGGCCAGGTTTGCCGACATCACCGTCTTGAATTCGCTGAAGATGATGTAAACGGAATCGATCTCGCCTTTGGCGTACAAATCCGTGACCAGGTTCGAAATTTCCCGCACCGCGCCGAATTCTACGCGCGCCAGGACATTAATGTATTCCGCGATCAGGTTGAACCCGGCCTTCCGCAGAGCGTCCCGGCCCTTTTTGCCGACCGGAATCACCGAAAGTTTGCGGCCTTTGTTGGCGCGGAAGAATTCATTCGCCTTGCGCAAGATATTGGTGTTGAACGCGCCCGCCAGACCTCGCTCACCGGTCAAGACCAGCGCGAGAACTTTTTCCTCCGGGCGTCGCGCCAGCAGGGGATGCTGCGGCTCCGCAATACGGCTAATCGTCGAGCGCAACACGCGCACCAGTTCTTTCGAATACGGCCGCGCTGCCAGCGCAGCTTCCTGCGCGCGACGTAACCGGGCTGCCGCCACAAACTTCATGGCGCGGGTAATCTGCTGGGTGTTTTTCACCGAGCGGATGCGGCGCCGGAAATCGAGAAGTGTGGGCATGGTCTTTCGTCAGTCCGTCTGAATTCCTAATTCGCAGCAGCGGAAGCTACCGTGAAGCGTTCCTTGAACGCATCCATGGCCGCCTTGATTTCCGTCTTGATGCCGTCGTCGAGCGCTTTCTTCGCCGCAATGTTCTTCAGCAGGGATGGATAATTCGTTTCGATGAACTGCAGGAACTCGCGCTCGAAACGCTGCACCTCACTCACCGGCACAGTATCGAGAGCCCCGCTCGTGCCCACTTGAATCATCAATACCTGTTTTTCCGCCGGCAAAGGCACGTACTGATCCTGCTTCAAAATCTCCGTCAGCCGTTGCCCTCGGGCAAGCTGGCCTTGCGTCACCTTGTCGAGCTGATCCGCGCCGAATTGCGCGAACGCCGCCAGCTCGCGGTACTGCGCCATGTCCAGCCGCAGCGAACCCGCCACCTGGCGCATGGCTTTAATCTGCGCGTTGCCGCCGACGCGGCTCACGCTGATGCCCACGTTGATGGCGGGACGAATGCCGGCGTTGAAAAGGTCCGCTTCCAGGTAAATCTGTCCGTCGGTAATCGAAATCACGTTGGTGGGAATGTACGCGGAAACGTCGCCGGCTTGCGTTTCAATGACCGGCAAGGCGGTCAACGAGCCCGCGCCCAGTTTGTCATTCAGTTTCGCGGCACGCTCCAGCAAGCGCGAATGCAGATAAAACACGTCGCCGGGAAAAGCTTCGCGGCCCGGGGGACGCCGCAACAACAAGGAAATTTCGCGGTACGCCTGCGCGTGTTTCGAAAGGTCGTCATAAAACGCCACGGCATGCCGCTTATTGTCGCGGAAGTATTCGCCCATGGCACACGCGGCGTAAGGCGCAATGTATTGCAGCGAAGCCGGCTCCGCTGCCGAGGAAGCGACAACAATCGTGTAGTCCATCGCGCCCGCGTCCGTCAGCGTCTTCACCACCTGCGCGATCGTCGAGCGCTTTTGGCCAATGCCGCAATAGATGCAAATAACATCGCCGCCCTTTTGATTGATGATGGTGTCGAGAATCACCGCGGTCTTGCCGGTCTGGCGGTCGCCAATGATCAATTCGCGCTGGCCGCGCCCGATGGGAATCATGCTGTCAATCGCCTTTATGCCCGTTTGCAGCGGCTCGCGCACCGGCTGGCGGTCCAGAACGCCCGGCGCAATGCGTTCGAGGGCATTGCGCTGCTTCGTGGCAATCGGGCCTTTGCCGTCCAGCGGCTGTCCCAGCGGATTCACGACGCGTCCCACCAGTGCGTCGCCCACGGGCACGGACATGATCGTGTTCGTGCGCTTCACGACGTCGCCTTCCTTCAGCTCCGTCGTTTCACCGAGAAGCACCACGCCGACTTCTTCTTCTTCCAGGTTGAGGGCGATGCCGTAAATGTCGTGCGGAAAAGCCAGCATCTCGCCGGCCATCACTTTCTCCAGCCCGTGCACGCGCGCAATGCCGTCGCCGACGCTAATGATCGCGCCGACTTCATCGACGGCAACGGTTTGCTCGTAATTCTCAATCTGCTCACGCAGAATCTTGCTGATTTCGTCTGCCTCGATGTTTGCCATGCGTGCTCCGTCACTTCCCCGAAAGCTGACTCGTCACACCGTCGCCAAAAGCGCAATATCTAAACTTCTTTATTCTGACGCCAG
>QHYL01000594.1 GCA_003224105.1 Acidobacteriota bacterium
GGGCATCCGCGGCACAACCAACTTCATGAAATTTCACGTGATTGGCGGGCCCGCGTGAGGTGAGGTTTTAAGTGGTCCGGACGGCGGAATGAGAGAGCAGAGAACACACATCGGAGATCAGAAAAAGCAAAAACTTGGCTCAATCCTCCGCCTGATCTCTGTTCTCTGTTCTCTGATCTCTGACCCTTTCAGTTGACCCAGTTGTCGGGGCGCGACGGAGGCTCCTTGCGGTGCTTGCCCATGTAAACTTCGAAGCGCCGGCGATTCCGCTTCTGTTGCCAATCGGAGACGCTGTTACGCAGGCCGTAAAGAAAAGACCCGCGGCGCAAATAAACGTAGCCTACCAGCAATCCACCCAGATGACAGAGATGGCTCACTCTGTCAGCCCCCAACCCAAACGTTCCCAAAAAGGTGAGAACCGTCATGGCGATAACGACGGTGCGCATGCTCATGGCCACTGGGAAGGGGATAATGTAAACGCGCCGGTCCGGAAATAGAATCGCGCACGCGACGAGAATTCCGAAAATAGCCCCGGAAGCGCCGATCGTCGGAATATAAGCACTATTCGGAATTCCCTGGCCGATAAGCGCAGGAGCCAACTTTACGATAACGTTGATGAGCCCCGCCCCCACCCCTGTCAGGAAGTAATAACGCAAAAATTTATTCTTTCCCCAAACCAGTTCCAGCTCGCGGCCAAACATCCAAAGCATGAGCATGTTCATGAGGATGTGCCAGATGCCGCCGACATCGTGCAGAAACAGGTAAGAGAAAGGCTGCCAGATGCGCAGGCCAGGAATCACCCCCGCGGGCACCAGGCCGAACCACTTCACCAACTCTGCATAAGCGGATACGCCGGAAAAGCGGTAGAGCAGCGCTTCAAAGATAAAAACAGCAAAGTTGGCAATGAGCAGCAGCTTAATCCCGGGCGTGATGTAGAAGTCGAAGCTGACCCGGTAGCTCTTGATTCCCCGAGAATACATAAAGAAAGTGTACGGTGGAAAAACGCAACCGTCAAAGTTGGCACGCGCGCTAAAAAAGAAGCTGCTGCGCCGCTCGTTCTCAATCCAGCTTCTTGCGGGCGAAATAGAAAAGCGAGGCCGCAAGAGCCATGAACATAATCAGGCCAAAGAGATTGCTAGTTGCAAGCGGACCAAACATTTTTGGCCCGAACGCAAAAAGGTCCGCGCGCCACGGCAGTCGGAGCACGGTGGTAACCCACGGCGGCACGTGCGCCGAAATCTCCGGATCCTGCAGCAGATTGATGATAATTCCCAGCAAGCCGAAAACGCCTCCTGCGGCAATCAAGCCGCTGGAGTACAGCGCTCCCGGACTGGCCTCGCTTTCGTCCTTCTCTTTCGTGGTGGCTTCGACAGCCACGCGCACAAGCCCGCCCGCAAACATTGCCGCCGTGGTTCCAAGCGACAGATACGCGCCAACAGCGAATGCGAGTGAGCGCACGCCAAGAATCTCCACCGCGATCACCAGCGCCACGCCCATCAAGACCAGCCGCCAGGGTAAGCGCTGGCTCAGGATTCCGTTGATCACCGTGGCCATCAGGCGCGCCTGGGGCGCCGGCGCTTTATCGCTGCCGATTCCCTGCGCCCATTGGAGTTCAATCCGCTTGGAGCCCGGATCGTAGAGATACTCTCCGTCGGGAACTTGAGCGGAACCGAGAGCATTGATGAGCACGTAATTCTTCCCGTGATGTTCGAAGGCGTCTCTTTCCACTTTGACGCCGGCAGGCAAGGCTTGCACATTGATGGGAATCTGCGTGGGGATATATTTTTCAAGTCCCTTGTTCATCAGGCCGAGCGTGATGCCTATCGCGAAGGTGGAAACCGTCACGCCAACCAGCAGGCCCCATTGCTGCCGCACCGGCGTCGCGCCCACCAGGTAGCCGGTCTTCAAATCCTGCGAAGTTGCGCCCGCAATCGCGGCAGCGATGCACACCGATCCGCCAATCGTCAGAGCCAGAACGCTGTAACTCGGCGCCGTCCATCCGGCCAGAAGGAAAATCGCGCACGTAGCCATAAGCGTTCCAATGCTCATGCCGCTGACCGGATTCGATGAATTGCCCAGCAACCCGCTGATTCGGGAAGCGACCGTGACAAACAGAAATCCAAAAATAACCACCAGGATGCCAGCGAGAAGATTCTGATACCACGTGGTGTTCGTGCCCTTCACCGGAGCAACCGTCAGCAGCACGAACAACAGCACGATGATCACCGCGGAACCGGCGACGACCCAGCTCATCGGCATATCGCGCTCGATGCGGCTGGCGGTATTCGCGCCGGCTCCTCCTTCTGCGCGAACATCCTTCAGTCCTGCGCGCAAAGCGGAAAGGATCGTTGGCAGGGTGCGAATCAGTGTGATTAATCCAGCCGCCGCCACCGCCCCCGCCGCCATCGGCCGGATGTACTGGCGCCACATGTCGTCCGGCGTCATCTGTGGTATGGGAATGGTGGACGGATAAATCGGTGTATTTCCCGCGAGCTGCCCAAAAAACTGAATCGCGGGCATCACCAGCAGCCAGGAGATCACGCCTCCCGCAAAAAGTATTCCCGCCACCTTGGGACCGATGATGTAGCCCACTCCCAAATACTCGGCAGTGATAGTGGCCCGAAAGGAAGCTCCCGGAAACCACTTCGGGCGCGCTTCCGGCTGGCCGGTCCACGCCTGCACCGTGTTCATCATGAAGGTGTAAACGCCGCCCAGGCCCAGCCCCCAGAACACGCGTCCGGCAAACGAGCCGCCGCGCTCCCCGGCCACCAAAACGTCTGCGCAAGCCGTGCCTTCGGGAAACGTCAGGTTGCCATGTTCTTTTACGATCAGCTGCCGGCGCAGCGGAATCATGAACAGGACGCCGAGCCATCCTCCCAGCAGCGCCAGCGGGAAGATCCGCCAAAACGTAAATTCCGAGCCGAACCCGAGAAAAATCAGCGCGGGCAGCGTGAACAT
>QHYL01000595.1 GCA_003224105.1 Acidobacteriota bacterium
GATCTTTCTTCGATTATGGCCTGTTCATCAGCCTGTTCGCGCACCTAATTGCCGGGCCCATTCAACGCCCAGGCCACCTTCTGCCGCAGGCCCAGAAGGAACGCACTTTCAATCCGGACCGCTTCTTTGACGGATTGATGCTGATTTTTTCGGGACTCATTCGAAAGTGCATTGTTGCGGACAATTGCGCGCTCCTGGTGAACGCCGCGTTTGGCGGCCAACTCGGTCCGCCAAGCCTCTGGGTTGTGCTGCTCGGAACCTATGGATTTGCCTGGCAGGTTTACGGAGATTTCAGCGGCTACAGCGACATCGCGCGCGGCTGCGCTCAACTGCTTGGTTTTCACTTCATGATCAATTTCCGCCAACCCTTCTTCGCACACCGCTTGCAGGACTTCTGGCGCCGTTGGCACATTAGTTTGAGCACCTGGCTTCGCGACTACCTCTACATCCCCTTGGGCGGCAGCCGCGTTGGCGAGTGGAAAACCGTTCGAAACCTTTTCGTGACTATGGTTCTCGCGGGCCTCTGGCACGGCGCCAACTGGACCTTCATCATCTTTGGCGCGATACACGGCATTGTTCTGCCTATGGAGCGCTTCTTCTTCCCTACAAAAACAAAACCCTCCGCGAACGCTGTCCCCGCGCCCGCTACCGGTTTCTTCGCGTTATGGGCTCAGCGCATTTTCACCTTCAACATCCTTTGCTTGAGCCTGGCGTTTTTCCGCGCCACTTCTCTTCACGCGGCGGCGGAATTCCTCGCCGGTCTCTCCAACTTCGCTTGGCGGCCCGAGTACGCTTCCGCAATTTTCATGCTCTGTCTTTATTCCGTGCCTCTTTTCATCATGGATTTGCATCTGGAGGCCACCAACCAGGAATACCCTTTCGCCAACACTTCGTACGCGTTTCGAACCGCGCTTGGCGCAGCGGCGCTCGTTGCGCTGGCGCTGTTTTCAGGGAGCAATCTGAATGCCTTCGTCTATTTCCAATTCTAGGCACCCGGCGTTCACTCACGCCAAGGTCTTTTTCGTGATTTGTCTAGCGCTCATAGTGTCCTTCGAGTTCCTTAGCAGCTATTTGCTGAAACACCACTCCGAAACCTACGCGCGCGTTTGCCGCCAATATGCTGATGCCTTGCAAGTGCGCCCTGCCAGGCCGGGCGAACCCAAGTCCGTTCTCATGGTTGGCAATTCTCTTCTGCTGGAGGGTATTGATGTAGATCGTTTGCAGAAATTAACTTCCAGCCAGCTCAGCATTCATCCCATTTTTCTTGAAGCCACAGGCTACTATGATTGGCTCTACGCCCTAAGGCGTCTCTTCCGTGAAGGATCGCGGCCCGATGTTGTTGTCCTCGGCGTCGGTGTAAGCAGTTTTCTTTCCAATGGCGTGCGCCAGGATTATGCGCCACTCATGTTCTTTGACTTGAAAGACGCTGCCAACGTCGCTCACGACCTAAAGTTTGACAACACCGAGACCAGCAATCTACTACTCGCTCATTCCAGTGTATTTTGGGATACGCGCAGTGTCATTCGAATGCAAATTCTCCGCCACACCGTCCCTCATTGCAGGCAACTCTTTCTTCTCTTGAAACCGCAGCCGGCCATTCCTCCACCGCCTGAATTTGCCGCCATTGCGAATCCCCGTCTCGAACGCCTTCAGCAAGTCTGCGCGTCGTACGGCGCGAAACTAATCATCCTCGTTCCGCCCACTCCGTCTTCCGAGGATGCGGTCCATCAAATGATTCTGGCTTCGCGAAAGGTCGGCGTGAAAACTCTGGTTCCCGTGGATCCGGCGGTCCTTTCGGTTCACTATTACCAGCCGGATGAAATCCATCTTAACTCCGAGGGCGCAGCCATCTTTACGGTGGCACTGGCGACTTATCTCCCACGCCAACTCGCTCACGAATCGGTCGGCTCGCCAAACTAGCAAGGAACGCCTTTCGGTTTGGGGCAGGCTTGCTGGGACTGCATCAACAAGGCGTGATTTACACCTGCCCGCGGCCTGGGCGCGCCGGCGTGCTAGCCAGGCGTATTGTCGGCTGCGAGTTTGGATTTGGTATACTGGAGAACCCGGCGCGGTACCCAAGCGGCCCAAGGGAGAGGTCTGCAAAACCTCCATTCGTGGGTTCGAATCCCACCCGCGCCTCCAAGTCGTTTCGGTCCGGCCCGGAGACATAGGTGACAGATCGTACCGGAGACATAGGTTACACTTTTGGGCCAAAAGGGTTGTTGAGAGGCTGCAAAGTTTTTTCCTCCAGGTC
>QHYL01000020.1 GCA_003224105.1 Acidobacteriota bacterium
CGGATTCAGAATGTTCTTCCGCGCCGCGGCCGATTCGTCCGCAAAATGGCGGGAAAGAAAATCGCGGAGCAAGTGGTTGCCGCCAACGTGGACATAGCGTTGCTTGTTTCTGCACTCGACGGCGATTTTAATCCGCGCCGCGTCGAAAGATATCTGGCGCAGTGCTGGGAATCCGGCGCGAAGCCGATGATAGTTCTGAATAAAGCCGATGTGTGCCAGGCGCCGCAAGAAAAAATAAACGAAATGGAGAAAGCAGCCATGGGCGTCTCCGTATGCGGAATCAGCGCAAAAACGGGCCAGGGATTCGATGAAGTGGAAAATTGTTTCGCTCGCGGGCAAACCATTGTATTGCTCGGCTCTTCCGGTGCAGGGAAGTCCACGATCGTGAATCGCCTCCTGGGATGCGCCATTCAGGAAGTTCAGGAAGTCCGTGAATCGGACAGCCGCGGGAGGCATACAACAACCGCCAGGGAAATCTTTGCGTTGCCTGGCGGAGCGTTGCTCATGGACACACCGGGCTTGCGCGAATTGCAGCTCTGGGACGCGGACGATGGCATCTCGCACACGTTTGCGGACATCGAGTCGCTGGCAGCACGTTGCCGGTTCGGAAACTGCCGTCACGATGGCGAGCCGGGATGCGCGGTGAAAGCGGCGATAGAAGCCGGCACGCTGGACATGGCGCGTCTTGAAAATTGGCGCAAGCTGGAACGCGAGCTGGCTTTCCTGAAGCGGAAAGTGGATCCGGAAACCAGTCGCAACGAAAAGCAGCGGGTCAAACGGCTCATGCGCGGCGTAAATAAAATGTATCGCGACAGGGAAAAGCGCTAAGCACTCGGAACGCGTTTGTGGATGAAGTTCACGATGTCTTGCGTGGAAGTGCCGGGAAGGAAAATTTCCGCAATGCCGGACTTCTTCAGAGCGGAGATGTCCGCTTCCGGAATGATGCCGCCGACGAGAACCGTAACGTCGTTCATGCCTTTCTCGCGCAGGAGATTCATGAGCTGAGGACAAATCGTGTTGTGCGCGCCGGAAAGAATGGAAAGGCCGATCACGTCCACATCTTCCTGGATCGCCGCCGAAGCAATCATTTCGGGGGTTTGACGCAAACCGGTGTAGATGACCTCCATGCCGGCATCGCGCAGCGCGCGCGCAATAATCTTCGCGCCGCGGTCGTGTCCATCCAACCCAGGCTTCGCAATCAGCACTCGGATTTTCTTTTCGGGCATGGGTTACGTGATGGCGACTTCTTCGTAGGTGCCGAAGACGTCGCGCATGGCGTCGCAGATTTCGCCTAGGGTGGCGTAGGATTTCACCGCATCGAAGATGAACGGCATCAGGTTTTCTGTGCCTTTGGCGGCATGGCGCAGAGCGCTGAGGCGGCGATCCACTTCCGCCTGAGAGCGGTCGGCGCGCAGCTTGCGGAGCCGCTCGGCCTGGCGGTGCGCGACCGTCTCGTCAATCTGCAAAATCTCGAGCGGTTTTTCTTCGGAAACAAAATCATTCACGCCGACGATGATTTTTTCTTTTTTGTCCACCGCCACCTGGTAGCGGTAGGAAGCTTCGGCGATTTCGCGTTGCGGATAACCGCGCTCAATGGCGGCAACCATGCCGCCCATGGCGTCAATCTTTTCGATGTAATCCCATGCGCCATGTTCGACTTCGTTGGTGAGCGTCTCCACGAAGTAGGAACCGCCGAGAGGATCGACCATATTTGTGACGCCGGTTTCGTGAGCGATGATTTGTTGCGTGCGCAGCGCAATGGTCGCGGCAAACTCCGTGGGAAGCGCCCAAGCTTCATCGAGAGAGTTTGTATGCAAGGATTGCGTGCCGCCCATGACCGCAGCGAGCGCTTGAATCGCCGTACGCACCACGTTGTTGTAGGGTTGCTGCGCGGTGAGCGAACAGCCCGCCGTTTGCGTATGGAAACGCAGCGCCCAGGAGCGGGGATTCTTGGATTTGTAGCGCTCGACCATGGCTTTATGCCAGATGCGCCGCGCCGCGCGATACTTGGCAATCTCTTCAAAGAAATCATTGTGGGCATTGAAGAAAAATGAAAGCTGCGGCACGAACTCGTCCACTTCGAGGCCGCGGCGCATGCCCCATTCGACATATTCAAGCCCATCGCGCAGCGTAAAAGCCAATTCCTGAATCGCTGTGGAACCCGCCTCGCGGATGTGGTAACCGCTGATCGAAATGGGGTTGAACTTTGGCGTGTTTTTGACGCCGAACTCAAAAGTGTCGATCACCAGGCGCATGGAAGGCCCGGGCGGATAGATGTATTCCTTCTGCGCGATGTATTCCTTCAGGATGTCATTCTGCAGCGTGCCGGAAATTTTCTTCCAGTCCGCGCCTTGCTTTTCTGCAACCGCGAGATACATCGCCCAGATCACAGCGGCGGGCGAGTTGATGGTCATGGAAGTGGTGACGTTGCTCAGGGGAATCTTGTCGAAGAGCACTTCCATGTCGGCCAGGGAGCTGATGGCCACGCCACATTTGCCGACTTCGCCTTCGGAGAGCGGATGGTCCGCGTCGTAGCCCATCAGGGTCGGCAAATCGAAAGCGGTGGAGAGCCCGGTCTGACCTTGGGAGAGCAGATAGCGGAAGCGGGCGTTGGTGTCCTCCGCGGCGCCGAAGCCCGCGAACTGGCGCATGGTCCACAAGCGCGTGCGGTACATCGTGGGATGAATGCCGCGCGTATAAGGAGGACCGCCGGGCAGACCCAGGTCACGTTCGGGATCCCAACCGGCCAAATCCGCCTCGCTATAAAGGCGGCGAATCGGATGACCGGAGGTTGTCGTGAAATCGTAGTCGCGTTCGGGGCTTTTCTCCAAGGATGGCTGGAGAGTGTTCTTCTCCCAAGCCAGTTCCTTGGCGGAGGGCTTGCGGTGTGGAACCGAGGGTTCCACCGGGGTGAGGGTTTGCGTTGATCCTTTGGGCTTATTGCTCATTCCTTAGGTGTCTCCACGAGGGTTCCGACAGACGCGCGAAGCTTTTCTCGTACTAATGCTATGCGAAAGGTGGAGGAGGGGCAAGCGGCAGCAGTCCGCGTTTGCAGGTGCGGAGGAATCCCCGGGACGTGGTGCGTGAACTGTGTTCCATCGCCCGTGGAAGAGCAACGAATCCCTCCGATAGGGTCGGAGTCTGCGAGCGCATGCGAAGTTGGGAACTCGAAATTCGAAAATCGGGAAGACATAGTCCTCCCCCCACCTTTTTTCGTAACTGCGCATTCTAAAGGAGTTAGCGGGCGCGATTTTGTAACTGCGCATTCCAAAGGGGTTACAGGCGGACAACTTCGGCCAAAACCGGGCAAAACACGGTGTTTGCCTGTAACTGCGCATTCTAAAGGACTTAAGCCAGGCAACAAAGCCGCCAAGTTCGCAGTTAACAGTTCCCAAAGAATGTAGAAATCCCCGCAACGCGGCTGCGCCGGATGCGGAGAACGAAGGTGGAGAGACTTTGAAAGGATTTTTGTGTGAAACCATGCTACGCACTCCGTTGTGATGGAAAGAGTGCGGGAAGTGATTGAAAGGAATGAACTTGCGAGTGCGCCGTTGCGCCAAAGGGTGCGCAAGTGCAAGGAAGTAAAAGAAGATAAAGCAAGTAGAGGAGAAGAACGAGCGCGGTTACACGGGGTGTCCGGCGAGCGTGCTGTCGAGAATTCACCACTAATGCTAACATGAGTTTATTGCTGTGGCAATTCCTAATAGAGTACTAGTATTTATGTTTTGGTGCAATGGTTCGAACAGGATTTGGGTAAAGCAAAGAAAACACAGGGGTAGACTTCGCAGGGGACGGTGGACCGGGAACGGAGATCGCCGGATGGGACCCAAAGGTCCGACGCCAGTTGTCATTAGAGGCCCTGGAGGGCAGCGCTGCGAAGAGGGCACGACGTATCGTGCCCTACGCAGCGTGATACGTGGAGAAGATGCCGCCCCTAACTAAAGGACGGCGCTACGAAATGGCGCTACAAATTACTTCTGGCCGGCAGTGGAACCGGAGAAGAGTTTGTCCACGCCGACGACCTGGCCGTGCAGCGTTCCGGGGATGAGCGTCTCGCGGTCAACGTCGCCGGATTCCGCCTCGGCGATGGTCACGTGGTTAACTTCGAGTGTTTTGCCAACGGCGCGCTCGTAATTGGCCCTGGCTTCGACGAGATCGGCAAGCGCGCGGAGTTCCGTGCCTTGGGCGGCAACGTAGTCGCGCTGTGTCAAGATGACCTGGTATACCGTCGAAGCTCCAAGCTGATACTTCTTCTGCTCGGCTTCAAAGGTTTGTCTTTGCAATTCGCTGGCTTTGGAGGCGGCCTCCACGCGCGCGCGGTCCTGCTGGAGAGCGATGTAAGTGTTGCGAACGTCGAGCAGAGCCGCATTTTTCAATTGCTGGACCTGCATTTCGATCTGTCGCTGGACGAGTTGCGAGCGCTGGTTGTCCGCCTGCAAAGAACGGTTGCGCAGAGGAATGTTGATACTCATGAGAACGGCATAGTCGGGATTGTTGTTGTGGAGCACCGAGCTCATAGCATCGCTGAAACCCGCGAGGTTTACGCCAGTGGTGGGACTGGAAAAAGTGGGTTCAAATATTGGCGTGCCATTGACAGAAATCGGATTGCCGTTCGCATCCACAATCGGTACGCCACTGCTAATGACTGTTGTTGGGCCCTTTTTAAGAGAGTTGCCGGCCAGGCCGACGCTCCCGTACTGGGCGCTAACCACTGCGGTTGGGAGCAGCGCGTTGCGAGTGGCCTTCACGTCAATGGCCGCGTTCTTCAAGTTGTATTCCTGCTCGAGGAGGTCCGGGCGCTTTGCATAAGCCTCCTTCAACGCTTCCTCGAAGCTAGGCGCTTCGGTTTGCGCCGGCGCAGTCGGCTTGTCGGTAGGAATGATCTCTATGTTGACGATTTTGGGATCAAGGGGATTGCGGGTGATGGCGTTCTTAAGCGTCTGCTCATCCTGCAACTGAACAGTTTGCGCCACGATGAGATTCTGCCTGTCGGTAGCCAATTGCGCTTCGGCGCGAGTGACATCGAGAGGAGCCATGGTGCCGATCTCGAGTTGCTTCTTATTGTCGTTGTAGAGTTTCTCGGAAACGGCAACGGCTTGCTGCTGCACTTTCACGTTTTCGCGAGCGTAGACAAGCTCCCAGTAAGCGGTGACGGTGTTGGTCGTGGTGGTGATGGCCTGTTGCGCGAAAGCGAGATCGGCAATCTTGCGGTTGTTCTTTGCAATGATGATGTTGCGGCGATTCACGGCTAAGCCGAATCCGCTGAGCAGGTTCTGGTTGAAAGAGACGAAGAGCGAAGATTGCACGGCGGGATTGAAGAAGTTGGCGGCAACGCTGTTGGAAGATCGCGTGTTATCAAAAGTCACGCTCAACCCAGTTCCTGTGGGGAAATACTGCGAATACTGCGTGTTGTAGGTTGACGTATGACTGGTGACCGATGCGGCGGTAGCGGTGCTGGTTCCTGTTCCCGAGATGAAAGGGTTGTTAATGGGCGTCTTGCGATCGTCGAAGGAAACCGAAGATGTCAGCAGGGGATCATAAGAGGGGAACGTAGACGAATACGGTGCGATATTCGCGGAAGAAGCGCCGATGGCGGCGCCGGGCGTGCCATAGCCCGAGGACCCTGAGCTGGCTTTGAGCATGCCTACGTCAGCGATCCAGGGATAGTAGCGAGCCACGGCGATGTCCACACTGTTTTCGAGAGCGAGCTCGACCGCGTCCTGGAGAGAAAGTTCGAGCTTGGCATCGTGAATAAGCTGCTCAATGCGCGGAGAGTTGGTGACGGACGAAGGCTCGATTTTAATGGCGTGATAAGGCGCGAATAGATTGGGAAGCGGCCTTGGCGCACGGGTGTAGTGATGCTTGGCGATACCAAGAGAATAGGGCGTTGTGTCAGCGCTTGATTTGGCTTGCGGCGCCGGCGGAGGATTTTGTGGAGTGCCTTGTGCAAACGCCGGGGACGCCGTTCCTCCTGCGAGCGTCATAGCAAGAAATGCCGCCAGCATGGTTCGAGCCAGCGGGGGTCGTGCCAACAGCGTTGCTCCCGAAGCCTTCCGGGCCACACGTAGCGAAGTCATAGCGCTCCTTACCCTCCAGATTTGTCCCCCAGGGGATTGGTGTGTACTAAAATTAGTCTCAACTCTGTAAAACGTTCACAGAATGGAATTTGTTTCAATGAAGATGAGTGTTTAGGGCGCAAAGGAGACGCCACCACTTCGTCCGGAAGCCCCCAAAATGTCATCAGGAACGATTGGATGCATTAACAATGGCTCGGGCATGCACCGGCCGGGCGAAAAGCAGTCTAACAGGGGCCTCCCGCCTTGACAATGAAATGGAGCACAGCTAGGCTCACCGCAGGCTGCTGAGAATTCGACGATTAGAAGCCAGTGACGGTTAGTTGGGAGCCCATGCTGAAGCGCGAAGAGATCCTGAAGATGTTTGAAACGGCCGGCGCCATCCGGCACGGGCATTTTGAGCTGACGAGCGGGCGGCATAGCGGGACTTACGTACAATGCGCGCTGGTGCTGCAATACCCGCGGTTCGCGGAAAAGCTGGGGCAGGCTCTCGCGGAGCTGTTCTCGGATGTTCGCGTGGATGCGGTGGTTTCGCCGGCCATGGGAGGGCTCATCATCGGGCAGGAGGTCGCTCGCGCTCTGCCGGATCCGAAAAACGCGCTAGGCGGGGGAGTGCCCGCTTTGTTCGTGGAGCGCGATGCCAGCGGGATGATGACGCTGCGGCGCGGGTTTGAAGTGCGGCCTGACCAACACGTTTTGGTGGTAGAGGATGTGTGGACGACCGGCGGGTCTACGATGGAAACCGTTCGCGTGGTGGAAGAGGCAGGTGGCCGGGTGATGGCGGCTGGAGCGCTGATTGACCGGAGCGGGGGAGCGATCGAATTCGACGTAGAAGCGCAGTCGCTGCTGGAAATGCCCATCAGTAATTACGAGCCGGAAGACTGCCCGCTGTGCCGGCAAGGTGGAGTGGCGATCAAGCCGGGCAGCCGATTTGCGCGCACGGCTCCTTAGCGGTGCTGGAACTAGAGTTGATGCTTTGTTTGCGATTCTGAAGCGCCGGATACTCCCGAGGGAACGGAGCGTTTCCTTCTGCCCCCAATGTGGCTGGCCGCTTACTCCTCGCGACTTGCGGAGGGCGAGCGTCTTTGACTGTCCCTCCTGTCATTCCGCCCTTCGGGGCGACTTTGGACCCTGGGAAAATCACCTTAGACAAATCGTGATGCTGGCGGTCATGCTTTACTACGCTTGGAAACACGGATGGGATGGAGGGTTTGTAATTTTCTTGCTGGGATTTTACGGTTGCGTCGGGCTCTTCGTTTACTTTGTCTTTCTGGTACCGCTCTTACCTTTAAAGATTAAAGTCGTTGCTCTGCCGGTTTCAAGAGACTACCTTGCTGCTAAACCTTTGTCTGAAGAGGAATACGAGTCTCGTAGCAAATCAATTCGGCCAATGGGGATTACCTGAGCACCCGGTCTAGATTACGCACCTCTGAGAGACAGCAATTACCCACTCTGATATGTTCAAGGCAGTCGGCAACCTGCGAATATGCGCCATTTCAAACTCACCATTGCCTACGATGGGACGGATTTCCACGGCTGGCAGATGCAGGGGAATAAGCCGACGATTCAAGGGGAAATCGTCAACGTGTTGCAGCGGCTGACGCAGGAAAAGATTTTTTTGCACGGCGCGGGCCGGACCGACGCGGGCGTGCATGCGCTGGGCCAGGTGGCCAGTTTCAAGACGCAATCGGGATTGTCATCACAAGAGTTTCAGCGCGCGCTGAACGCGCTGCTGCCGCCTGCCATTCGCATCGTTGCGGCGGAGGAAGTTGGGCCGGATTTTCACGCGCGCTGGTCGGCGCAGCGAAAAACCTACCGTTATCGTTTATACCGCGGAAAAGTGGTGCCGCCGCCGCTTTGGCGGTATGTGTTGCACTATCCCTTTCCACTGGATGAAGACGCGATGCGCGCCGCCGCAGCGCGATTTGTGGGGACGCATGATTTCACCGCTCTTGCGGCCTCGGCGGATTCCGAGGATGAGGAACGCGAGCGATCGACGGAGCGAGAAATTTATTCGGCGGAGCTGGCGCGCACGGCGGACAACGAGGAGCTGGTGTTCACGGTGAGCGGACGGTCGTTTTTGCGCTACATGGTGCGCAAGATGGTGGGCACACTGCTGGAAGTAGGGCGCGGAAGGCTCCAGCCCGAAGACATTGACCGTCTTTACGAAACGAAGGATCGCTCAAGAGCTGGCCCGACCGTTCCGCCCCAAGGATTGGTGATGGTAGAGGTGCAACATCAGGAAGCCTGGCGCGTCGGCAAGCCTTAGCATTTTGGGCCTTGTCATGATTCTGGCTCAACGAAAATGTTGCATTCAACAGGGTTAGCTAGCATACTTGGCTAATCATGTACACTGTGCACCAAGCCAAGACCAATCTGTCCAAACTTCTGCGCCAAGCCGCTCAAGGCGAGCAGGTCATTATCGCGCGCGGCAAGAAGCCCGTCGCCAAAATTGTGGCCCTGGGAAAACCGGCCAAGAAGCGGACTCCCGGGCGGTGGAAAGGCAAGATTCACATCCATCCGAGCTTTTTTGCACCCATGACCGCAGAAGAGCTTGCGGAATGGGGCATCGAATGACAATAGTTCTCCTGGATACGCACATTGTATTGTGGTGGTTCCAGGGGGCCGGGAAGTTATCCGCAAAGGCCAAACGGCTCTTGAGGGATTCCGACGTGACAGTCCTAGTGTCCGCCGTATCTGCTTGGGAAATCGCCATCAAGTACAAGGCGGGTAAGCTCGATGCGTCGAGCGGACTAATCTCGCGTTTCCAATCTTCACTGGAAGAAGAACACTTTGTGGAACTTCCTATCACTGTCGCACACGCGATTCGCGCTGGCCTTTTGGAAGGCTCCCACAAAGACCCTTTTGACCGGATGCTCATCGCTCAAGCGCGTGTGGAATCCGTGCCCGTTGTGAGTACGGATCCATGTTTTGACGCCTTCAAAGTGACGCGAATATGGTGATGCCTGATTGCTTCAGAATTACAAGGGGCGAGTTTGCAGGTGCGTTGATTCCCAGCTTTTGGCCCATGGACGCAAATTTCGGTTAGAATCCCGGTTATGGCTGCTACGGCCATCCCCATCGACACGCTGCCTTCCATCAACCCTGCCACGGGGCAGGTCCTGGCACACATTGAGAAGACGCGGCCGGAAATGGTGGCGCGGACCGTAACACTGGCGCGAGCGGCGCAAAAAGAATGGGCGAATGTTCCGGTTCGCGAACGCTGCAAGCGACTGGGGAGGCTTCGTGAAGTGATGATGGCTTCGCGGAACGAACTGGCGGACGCCGTCGTCAACGAGTCAGGGAAGCCGCGTGTCGAGGCGCTCTTTGCGGACCTTTTTGTGGCGCTGGATTCGGCGGAGTATTGGTCGAAGCATGCTGTGGCTGCGCTTCGCCCGGAGCGCGTTCCGCATCACAGCATCGCGGCGAAGGCCAAGTCCGGGCGGCTCGTTTATGAGCCGTTGGGCGTGATTGGAATCATTTCTTCGTGGAATTATCCCCTCGCGATTCCGATGAGCCAGATTATTCCAGCGGTGGTGGCGGGAAACGCCGTGGCGTGCAAGAGCAGCGACTTTACCCCGCAGTGTGGAGCACTGATCGAAAGGGTTTTTCGCGACGCGGGATTTCCGCAGGACCTAATCTCCGTGACCCAGGGCGGAGGAGAAGTGGGGCAAGCGCTGATCGAGGCGAATCCGGACAAAGTGCTTTTTACCGGCAGTGTGGCGACGGGGAGACGCGTCGCGGAAGCGTGCGCGAAGAGATTAATTCCGACGGTTCTTGAGTTGGGTGGAAAGGACGCGATGATCGTTCTGGCCGACGCGGATTTGCAAGTGGCGTCGAGCGCCGCGGTGTGGGGGAGTTACACGAATTGCGGGCAGGTTTGCTTGTCGGTGGAGCGGTTGTTTGTTGAACAAGGGATTGCAGAGAAATTTGCTGCTTTGTGCGTGGAAAAAACGAAGAAGCTGCGCGTGGGGCCCGGCAGCGACCCTGCGACGGACGTCGGGCCGCTGATTCGGCCACAACATGTGCAGCGCATGCTCGATCTGGTGGAAGATGCTGTCGCGCGCGGGGCGAGAGTTTTGTGCGGCGGCAACACACGGCC
>QHYL01000596.1 GCA_003224105.1 Acidobacteriota bacterium
CGCCACAATGGGAATCTTGCCGTCCAAGTCCACGCGGTGCAGCGCATCAGCCGCCCCTTCGCCTCCCGAGGCCTCAAGTCCAATGATCCCATCGGGCTTATCCTTGCCCTGGAGCAGGGGCGAAATCGCGTCGTAAGCGACACGGGAATCGCCCTTGTCGTCAATCGTCTTCGTGATTTTCACTCCCGGATATTTTTTCAGCGCGTCTTCAACGCCGCGAACGCGTTCGCCGAGATTGTATTGTCCCGGGATGGTAATAATCACCACGCTCCCCTTGCTCTTTAGCAACTCGCCCATGCGCTTTCCGCTCTCTTGACCCGCGCGGAAGTTGTCCGTGCCGATAAATGTAATGCGCTTGGACTCCGGCGAATCCGCATCCACGCAAATCACTGGAATGCCCTGCTGGATCGCGGAATTGATGCCCTCGCGGAATGCCTCTGGATTCGACGCCGAAAGCAAAATTCCCGCCGGCTTTTGCCCAACGGCTTGCTGAAACGCGGTCACTTCGTCATTGATGGAAAAATTCGCCGGCCCGGCAAGCTCGGCCTTGACGCCCAGTTGCTTAGCCGAATCTTCCAATCCCGCCGCCGCTTCCTGCCAATACGGCAAGTTGGTGTTGAAAGCGACAAAAATGTAACGCTCGTCTTTCTGATGGTAGGGCGGCGCGCAAGACACCAGCAATCCCATCAGAAGAATTGCGGGGAAAATCTTGCTGAAGCGGCTTTTCATGCTGGGCCTCCCTGGCAGAAGTTTTTGGAACGCGGACCAAAACGCGGACTCGAATCCGGGTACAATCCTGAGTTCTTCGGTGCGTAGCCTACCACAGCTTCGCCCCGCGGGAGCATCTTCTCAATTCACGCCAACTTACCTGGCGGAGAGGTCCGGATCAATGACGGACGCAAACGCGGCGGTCGAAAGTTTGCCGAAGCACCAAGGGCTCGCTGCCGGCGCGCGATTTCTCATTCAAGTGTCGCGGCCCGGCCTGTGGAGTACCACCGCGCTGTTTTATCTTCTGCCGCTCGGTCGCGCGGACTTCCTTCACTCGGGCCGGCTCTGGCTCGGACTGGCTTTCATCCTGTTTCCCCTGGGACTGCTTCTCTATGGCGTCAACGACCTCGCCGACGCCGAAGCCGATCAACTCAACCCGCGCAAAGGAACCTACATGTTCGGTTCGCGGGGCGCCCGCGAGCAGCTTGCCGCTTTGAAATGGCAGATTGTTGCCGCACAACTTCCCTTCCTCGGGGCGTTTTATTGGCTTGTGGGGCCGCGCATTTTGTGGTGGCACGCGATTCTTCTCCTGGCGGTCGGTGTCTACAATGCGCCGCGTTTCGGCTGGAAAGGCCATCCGCCGTTCGATGTGGGGATCCAGTCCAGCTACTTGCTCGTGTTTGTGTTGAGCAGTTGGCTCAACAACGTGCCCCAGCTTCCCTGGCAAACGTTTCTGTTTGGCGCGCTCTTCGCCATGCACTCGCACGTGTTCGGCGAAGTCATGGACATCGAGCCGGACCGCTTGAGCGGGCGGCAAACCACAGCCACAGTGATTGGCCGCGTTCCCGCGAAATTCCTGATCGCTGCATTGCTTGCCATCGAGACGCTGCTGGTGTGGTTCTATTTTCACGACTGGATGGTCACCGGATTCCTCGCGCTCGGCGCCCTTTGGTTTGTGCTGGACGCCACGCGGCTTTGGCGCGATCGCAAGTATCTGCCGAAAGAGATGCGCCTGTTCCTCTGGGGCTGGAACCTCGCCTCCGGGCTCGGCATACTCTGGAACTCCGTTGGCGGACTGACGCCGAGCCGCGAACTACTCCGCAGCGTCCGCGAAGCAGTGCATATCCCCGTCTATTCCATGGTCCGCCCCCGCGCGGGAGATTTCGTGTACTCGGACACCGAGTTCTCCGAGATGGAGCGCTCCATTGCCGTGGCCGGCGAATGCGGCATGGATGGTGTGGTAACAGGAATCTTGCGAAAAGGTTCCAAAATTAATGTCAACCGCACGCGAAGGCTCGTGGACCTCGCGCGGCCTTTGCCCGTAACCTTTCACCGCGCCTTCGACGAATGCTCCGATTTGCGAAAAGCCCTCGACTTGGCGATCCAAACCGGCGCCGCAAGAATCCTCACCTCGGCTGGCGCAAAAACTGCTTTGCAAGGAGCCGCCAAACTCGCCGAACTCGTCGCCGCCGCGCGCGACCGCATCCTCATCCTTCCCGGCGCCGGCATCACGCCTTCCAATATCGCGGAAGTCGCGCGAAAGACCGGCGCCATCGAATTTCACGCCGGCCTCGGCTCCATCCTCCCCTACTCCACCCGCGACTTCACCGCCTTTGAATCCGAAGTCCGCAAACTAGCGGAAGAGCTCTTCTAAAGATAAAGAAGTAATCGCGTATGGA
Organism: Acidobacteriota bacterium; assembly: GCA_003224105.1. Lineage (GTDB taxonomy): Bacteria > Acidobacteriota > Terriglobia > Acidiferrales > UBA7541 > Acidiferrum. The sequence continues at coordinate 2,388 of QHYL01000596.1, forward strand.
GGCCTAGAGTAAGGCAGAAAGAAGAAAGCCGAACAGCAGGGGGCGAACAGTTCAAGGTCGAAAGTCAAGACGCGGGGGACGGCCGAAGCGGCTTCCAGCGCGGAGAAAGCGACAAGGCTGCCGCACTTCAAAGTCAGATTTTGGGCCGGACGGTTCGGCGTCAGGCTTTTTGCGCTTGGCGGCGCAGGAACGTCGGGACGTCCAAATCGTCCGTGGGAACTTCCTGGCTGACGTCGCACACGCTTTGCTGGACCTGATGCACCACGTTCGCGGACTGCTGGATCGCGGGCATCGGCGGCTCCATCATTTCACGCCCGGCTTTCCAGGTCTTCGGCAGGAACGACTGCTTCGGCAGCGCGTTTTTCTTGTTGGCGTCCTTGAAGCCCGCGGCAATCACGGTGATCTTGACGGAATCCTTCATGGTGTCGTCCTGCACGGCGCCAAAAATGATGTTGGCGTTTTCGTGCGCGGCTTTTTGGATGACAGTGGAGGCTTCGTGGACTTCGTGCAGCGTCAGGCTGGAGCTGCCGGAAACGTTGATGAGGATGCCCTGCGCGCCCTGAATGGAATTGTCTTCGAGGAGCGGGCTGGCGATGGCGCGGTTCGCCGCGTCAATCGCGCGATTTGTGCCCGTGCCAACCGCAGTGCCCATCACGGCATAGCCCTGGCCATGCATGATGGCTTTCACGTCGGCGAAATCGCGATTGATGATGCCGGGCACAGTGATGATGTCCGAGATGCCCTGCACGGCCTGGCGAAGAATGTCGTCGGCGATGCGGAACGCGTCGAAGAAGCTGGTGCCGCGCTCGACGGTGTCCATCAGGCGCTCGTTGGGAATGACGATGACGGTGTCCACCGCGCCGATGAGTTCCTGAAGCGCCTGCTCGGCCTGCATCATGCGGCGCTTGCCTTCAAAGACAAAAGGTTTCGTGACCACGGCGACGCTCAGCGCGCCCAATTCGCTGGCGAGCGAAGCGACCACCGGCGCGGCTCCGCTTCCGGTGCCGCCGCCCAGGCCAGAGGTGATGAAAATCATGTCCGAGCCTTCCAGCGCCTCGATGATTTTGTCGGTGTCTTCGAGCGCCGCTTTGCGGCCGACCTCAGGATTGGCGCCCGCGCCGAGTCCCTTGGTGAGCTTCGCGCCGAGTTGCAATTTTGCCGGAGCCTGCGAAAGCTTCAGCGCCTGCAAGTCGGTGTTGGCGGCGATGAATTCGACGCCTTCCAGCTTCGCGCGAATCATGCGGTTCACGGCGTTGCAGCCGCCCCCGCCCACGCCGATGACTTTGATCTTTGCCGGCTGCAATTCCTCGCTGAAGCTCATGCGAATTCCCGCGTCTCTTGGTGTCATAGTTTGCCGACCTCTCCCCCAGATTCGCCGCGCCTCGTTGGCAGGGTCACGAGGCGCCCGCGAACATGGCTTTCAATTTGGATACCAGGGTCCCCGAGCGTTGCGGACCGGAACGGCGCGCCCTCGCGCCGGACAACACCAGTCCCACGACCGTGGCGTACTCCGGCTGAGCTACCTGTTCCGGGAGGTCCGCCAAACCTTTAGGCTCCGCGATGCGTACGGGCAAATGGAACGAATGCTCGATGAGATCATCGAGGCCGCGCAAACGCGCGCCGCCGCCGGCAAGAACAAATCCTGCGGGCATCTGGCCGTCGAGGCCGACGCGTTGGAGGTCGTCGCGAATCAGCGTGAGCAGTTCCATGGCGCGAGGTTCGATGATGTCCGTGAGCATGTGCGGGAAAATCTGGCGAGGCGGGCGGTCGCCGACGCTGGCGATTTCCAGTGCGCCATTGTCTTTGAGGAATGCGGAGGCCGCCCAGCCGTGGCGGCGCTTGATGCGTTCGGCTTCCGGAATCGGCGTGCGCAAGCCCACCGCAAGATCGTTGGTGAAATGGTCGCCGCCAATGGGCACGACGCCAATGTGGCGAACCACGCCGGCGCCATAAGCGAGCACTTCGGTAGTGCCGCCGCCGATGTCGAGCAAGCAGCAGCCAAGGTCGCGCTCGTCCTGCGTGAGGCAAGCCTCAGCGGACGCAAGCGGTTCGAGCACCGTGTCGCTAACAAGAATCCCGGCTTTGTTCGCGGCGGTGACGAGATTCTGCGAGGCCGCGATGGAAGAAGTGACGACGTAAACGTTGGCGACCAGGCGCTGGC
>QHYL01000597.1 GCA_003224105.1 Acidobacteriota bacterium
GGCTCCGTGGAAGATGCGATCGGAAACGTTGCCCGCGGCGCCGCCCAGCAGCAGAGCGAGGCCCGCGTTTCCCATGGCGCTGACGATCTTGCCGGTTACGAGCAGCCACGCGAGGACGGCAATCACGGCGAGTGAGCCGGTGATCAAGATGACACGGGTGACGGCGGAAGCGGAATCGGCAAGCACGCCAAACGCAATACCGGGATTCCGGCTGTGCACCAGGTAAATGAAATTGTGAATGATTTCGCGGCGCCAACCCTCGACGGTGTGCGCCTCGAACCACGCTTTGGTAGCGCGGTCGAGCAGCACCACGGCCAGCGTGAGCCAGAGCCAGCGAAGGCGGGAGGAGGGGCTCATGAGGGGAAGAAGGAAGAAGAAAGTGACGAGTGGCGAGTGGCGAGTGGCGAGAGAAAGAAAACACCTTCACCGGTGAAGAAAGCAGATCCCTCGCTTCGCGAGGGATGCCACGTTTCGGGACTTTTTCCGCAGGTTGTTGGCATTGTCAGTTTGCGGCGACGCCGGCCGTGGCGTCGGACTCGATTTCGGCGAGGGCTTCGCTGCAACGCTCGCAGACGGTCGGATAGCGCGAGTTCTCGCCGACGTGCGTCGAATAGTTCCAGCAACGCTCGCATTTTTTGCCGTCGGCGCGCTCGATTTTGACTGCCAAGCCCGGCAAAGTTTCGCTCGGTACAAGTCCATCGGGCTCCGCAGAATCCACGGCCACTTGCGACACGATGAAGAGCGCGGGAAGAAGCGAGCCTTTTTCCTTCAGCAGTTCTTGCAGGCCTGGGGCTTTGGAATTGGCATGCAAGCGAACTTTGGCTTCCAGGCCGCCGCCGATGGCCTTGGCTGCGCGGGCTTGTTCCAAGGCCAAAAGAACCGCGGAGCGAACCTGGGCCAGTCGTTCCCATTTTTCGGCCTCTCTTGCAGCGATTCCACAAGCTAGTTCCGCAGCATCCGGGAAGACCGCCATATGCGGGCTTTCCGGTCTGCCGGCTGTCTTTGGGAGATACTTCCAAATCTCTTCCGCCGTGAAAACGAGTACCGGCGCAGCGAGCCGCACGAGCGCATCGCTGATTTTCCAAACCGCGGTCTGCGCGGAGCGGCGCGACTTGTTCTTCGCGGCTTTCGTGTAGAGGCGATCTTTCAACACGTCAAAGTAAAACGCGCTGAGGTCCACGACGCAGTAATCATGGATGGCGTGGTAGACGCGGTGGAATTCGTAATTCGCGTACCATTCGCGGCATTTCTTCACCAGTTCCGCAGTGCGGTCCAGCATCCACCGGTCGATTTCTTCGAGCTGGTTGTTCGCGAGCGCGTCGCGCGAAGGATCAAAATCAGCCAAGTTTCCCAGCGCGAAGCGGAAGGTGTTGCGAATCTTGCGATAGGCCTCGGTGAGCTGGGTCATCACCCGTTCGCTCATCTTTACGTCCGCCTGGTATTCGACCGATGCGACCCAGAGGCGCAGCAGGTCCGCACCCCACTTCTCGCAAATCTGAGCAGGGGTAATCACGTTACCGAGCGACTTGGACATCGGGCGGCCCTGCTCGTCGAGCGTCCAGCCGTGCGTGACGACTCCGCGATAGGGCGCCGCGTCGAGCGTGCCGGTGGCCACCAGCAGCGAGCTATGGAACCAGCCGCGATACTGATCTGGTCCTTCGAGGTAAACATCGGCGGGCCATTCCGGGCCTTTCAATACAGATAAATGCGACGAACCGGAATCAAACCAGACGTCGAGAATGTCGTTCTCTTTGCGCCACTTCGACGCGCCGCATTCGCACTTGGTTCCCGCAGGCAGCAACTCTTCAGGAGAATGCTTGTACCAGGCGTCTGCGCCTTCTTTTTCGAACCACTTCACGACGCTTCGCAGCGCCTTGTAATCTTCGAGCCGCTTTCCGCACGAATCGCAATAAAACACGATGATCGGCACGCCCCAGAAGCGTTGCCGCGAGACGCACCAGTCCGGGCGCTTTTCGATCATTTCGTACATGCGGTCTTCGCCCCAGGCCGGAATCCACTTCACCTGGTGAATCTCATCGAGCGCCTCCTGGCGCAGCGTTTTTTGCCGGCCGTGCGCGGCCTGGTCCATTTTGATGAACCACTGCTCGGTGGCTCGGAAAATCACCGGATTGTGGCAGCGCCAGCAATGCGGATAGGTGTGTTTGTAATCGTGGTGGCCGAGAAGCGCGCCGCGATCTTGCAGGAGTTTTACGACAATGGGATTCGCGCTAAAGACGTCCTTGCCTTTG
>QHYL01000021.1 GCA_003224105.1 Acidobacteriota bacterium
CCAGGTTCCAGGGGAATGGGGGGATAGCCTTCCCGGTCAAAGCGCTCAGGCCCTTTCAAGCCGATACGAACACTCCAATTGGGCTGGTTGCCAAAGCCAAGAAGAAGAATGGGGTAGTGCGTGGAATGAGGGGCTTGAGGCCCCATGGGGAGGCCCTTCTGTTGTCCCTGCGCCGGGGTCTGCTGCGGAGCTGCCTGGTTGAGGGGCTGCTTAGCTTGCCCCCGGGTCGAGGCCGAAATCAAGACGCTTGTTAGCGCCAAACTGAGCAGACAACTGTGAATTCGTGGCCGCTGGGGCATTCGCAAGGCGCTCCTCCGGGACTTAAGAGGATACCGCCCGGAGCAAGAGGAGGCAATTGGTCTAGAGGCTACTCGCAGGGCATTTTCCACAGGGGCCGCTCTGCAACATAAGGGCATGAGCGCCAGCGAACACGAAAGAAAAGCGAAATTAGTTGTTGACAAAGCGAACAAAAAGCGAAATACTGTCCCCTGCTTCAAAGTGGGCCATGTCTCCAGTTCACTCCATTACGACGCCGGATTCTTCGACCCAGCGCCGCCACGCTTCACCAACCCCAGAAACACTCTTTCCCGAGTGCCCTGACGACCTGAGCCCAAAGCAAGTGGCCGGCAACCTTGCCCCGGTTGCAGGCCAACACGGCAGCATTTCGGACTGCACGACGGCGGATTGCCCTCCGGCGTCTCCGGCTGATGACGCGAGGCAAAACCCTGCGCATAGCCCGGTCCGAAATTCTGCCGCGAACCCCAGTGAACGCGCTCGCGCGCGGCTGGTTGGCATTGCCCGCCTTGCTGCTACTTCTCCTCCGGCCGAAACGAAAAGAAAATCGCTGGAGCGGCCGGAATATTTCGTGCTTCCGGTGAAATCGATTTTGAATCGGTGCGATTCGCAGCGCGTTCCGTTTGAATGGACCATCAATCCCTATCGGGGATGCGAGTTTGCCTGCAAGTATTGCTACGCGCGGTACACGCACGAATACATGGAACTAGACGGCGCGGAGTTCGAGAAGAAGATCTACGTGAAGAAGGATGCGGCGGCTCTGCTGGCCTGGGACGTGGCGCGCAAATATTCATATTCGTCCGAAGCGTCCGGCGGAACCCGCCCGGATCACATCGCGATTGGGACGGCGACGGATCCGTACCAGCCCGCGGAACGGGAGTACGGCGTGACGCGAGCCTGCCTGGAAGAGTTGGCCAAGAAAGAAGGGCTGAGCGTTTCCATCATCACGAAGTCGGACCAGATTGTTCGGGACATTGAAGTATTGAAGCGAATCAGGGAGCGCTCGAACCTGTCGATCGACATCACCATTACAACCCTGCGGACGCGCCTGGCGCGAATCCTGGAGCCGCGCGCGCCACGGCCGGACTTGCGGCTCGCGGCTGTGAAGCAGTTGACCCAGGCCGGGCTGGCCGTGGGCGTGTCCGCGTCGCCCCTGATACCCGGCATCACGGATAGGGAAGGGGATTTGGAAGCCGTGGGCGCTGCGGCAAGAGAAGCGGGCGCGCAATGGTTTTTTTCCGGAGTGCTCTTCCTGATGCCGTCGTCCGCAAAACAATTTTTCCCGTTCTTGCGGGCGAAGTTTCCGCGCTTGGTCCAGCAGTATGAAAAGTGGTTTGGCCGGAATGGCTACGCGCCGGAAGAATACCGTCGCAAAGTAGAGGAACGAGTAGCGAAGATTCGCCAGACGTACGGTTTTCGCTCGCGCCCGTTTGTGGAAAAGAAACACCCGACGCCGTGCTCGCAGATGTCGCTCGGATGGGATGCCGCAGCGCTGCAGCAGATGGACCAGAGAGGATTCACGTAGAGGACGGAACTCTAGGGAACGATGATGCGGGATTCTTCTTTCTTCAGTTCGGGGGCTTCGGGGAACTGGCCGCGCAGGAATTCCATGAACAGGCGCGAACGCGGGCGGCCGTTGGTCCGCAGCAGGCCCATCCGGTAGAGGAAGACCAGCAAATAGAAAATCTCTATGTCTTTGAAGGAAGCGGAGGCGCCACGCTCCGCCTGCTGCTTCTTGATTTCGTCGAGGAATGTTGTAAGCGAGGCGTACAGTTCACCAGGCAGCGGCGCCTGCGGCGGTTTTTCGTAGATCAGGCCGGAACTCAGGGTCTTATAGGTTTGTGCCAGCGCTTCAATCGCCGCGAGGATGTCGTTGTCCACAGCGGCGGGTTGGGCGGCGCAGAATTTTGCGATGGAAAAGGCCAGCGCGGCCATCAATTGCTGATGCGTATGGAGGACCTCCTGCGGGATGGTTTCGTCGAGCAGAGGAGTGTCTGCGGGAATGTCTCGCGGATGCTCGCTTTCGTACCGATGGGCAGAGAGGAGATACGTGCAGTCCGAAGGGCAGTCGATGGTGACTTCGCGCTCCTTGCCGCAGCAGACGGCGCAAATCTTTTCGGCTCTGGCGGGGCAGAAGCGCTCAGCCCTGCGCTTTTCACAGATCGGACAGGACACGAAATCTCCTCAGCGCGTGAAGACCGTCCAGCAGAATACGCTGAGCAAGGACAAAAGACAAAAACCCGCGATCGGCGCCTCGTTCATTGCACTTTCGCCTGGGAACTTCTTGGTACGCGCGTGCGTACCATCACTCATCATGCAAACCGAGCACACGCAGTCCAAAACCCCGGAGTGGTTCATCATGGTGGGCGGCAGCTTTTTTATTCTGGTGCTGGGCGTCTCGGCGTCTTGGGAAGCCGACATCCGCTGGCTTCATTTCTTTCAGGCCTGGATGTATATCGCGGCCATCGCTTTGGGTCTTCGCCGGAACCGGTGGGGATACTTCATCGGTGCTTCCGCGGCTGGTCTTTGGGACTATGCCAATATTTTTGCGACCACGTTCTTCTTCAACGGGCTGCAGCAGCTTTCACAATGGATTCACACAGGCCATTTGGAGCGGCCCGATTTGTTGATCGCTATCCCCGCCTGGTTTTCAAATCTGTTCGTCGTCATAGGTTGCTTCTGGGGATATTCCCGGCGGCCAGGAAAAGCTCTTGGCGATGCAGGCAAGTTCCTGCTGACTTTCGCCCTCACGACCGGATTTTTCGCGTTGGACATGTTTCTATTCCAGCCGCGCTATCTCGGCCTCTTTCCTCGAATGCTGCACCCGCACCTGCCCTGAGTTGAACCAGGACCACAAACTTCGCTTCAGGGCCTGAGCCGCTCACGCCATTATGACTTTGTTGCGGAAGCGCCGCGCGGCAATGGTCAATAAGGTTGCCCCGAGAATGCAAAGCGCCAGGCCGTCCGTCCATAGGTGAACCAGACCCGCGCCGCGCAGAATGATGCCGCGCGTGATGTTGATGAAATACGTCGCGGGAATGAGATAGCTGAGCGGGTAGAGCATGGCGGGGATGGTTTCGCGCGGGAAAATATACCCGGAGAAAAACACGCTGGGAAGAATTGGAAGAAACGCAAGCTGCATGGCCTCTGCCTGAGACGAAGCTTTGCTCGAAATCAAGATTCCAAGCGAGAGCGCCGCAAACAAATATGGCAGGGACAGAAGCGCCAGAAGAAAAACATTCCCGTGGATCGGCACGAGGAATACGAACCGCATGAAGAAAAGAATCAGGCACAGCTCGAAGAACCCGATGCCCAGATACGGAAGTAGCTTGCCCAAGAGAAGCCCGAACGGCCGCACCGGCGTAACAAAAAGCTGCTCGAGCGTGCCGCGCTCTTTTTCGCGCACGATGGAAAACGCCGTAAGGAACGTAGTGACGTTGAGCAGCATGATCGCGGTCAGGCCGGGAAGAAAAAAATTCGGAGAGCGCGAGTCCGGATTGAACAGCAGCTTGGGGCGCATGTCCACGGCAAACGCAGCGCGATCTTGAAGCACGCGCCGCAGCGATTCATCTAGCCCAATCGCGGTAGAGACGTTAATAGCCTGGCCCGCGACGGATGAGTCGGAGCCGTCAATGAGAACCAAAACTTGCGCGCTCATGCCGCGCAGCAGGCGGTCGGAAAAGTCGACCGGGATCTTGATTCCCACGCGCGCTTTCCCCGCAATGATCATGTCGTTCAGGTCGTGGTCGTTCTCCACATAGCGGATAATGTGGAACGAGTCCGAGTTCTTGAAGCGGTCGAGCAGTTCTCGGCTTTCACGGCGGCCGTCGGCGTTGTAAGCGACCGTGTTGATCTGGCGGATGTTCGTGTCGATGGCAAACCCCAGCAAAAACATCTGCAGCAGCGGCATGGTAAGCGAAAAAAACAAAGTGCCCGCGTCGCGCCGCACGTGCAGCGCTTCCTTATAAAAAACGGCCCCGAATCCGCGAAACAGGTTAGTCACTGGCGGCCTCCAGAAGCGACTGATGCTTGTAAGTAAGCTCGACGAAAACGTCTTCCAGGCTCGGCGCGAGCGGGCGAATCTCGCTAACGCTAATTCCTTCTTTCAGGAGCTGATTGCGAAGGACGTCCAAATCAAAATGCTCTTCCACGAGCGCATGAATGGACTGGCCAAAAATCGTGGCGCTGCGAATTCCGGGAATGTGCCGGGCGATGCGCAGAGCCCGCGTCACTTCCGGCGCGGTGATTTCGACGCGCATGGTGCCTTGCGGCTGCACGTCGGGAAGCTGGCGAAGCGAATCGGGGGTGCCGTCGGCAATGAGCTTGCCGTAATAGATGTACGCGACGTGGCTGCAGCGCTCGGCTTCATCCATATAGTGCGTGGTCACAAAAAATGTGATGCCGTGGCCGGATAGCTCGAAAAGCAAATCCCAAAGCTGGCGCCGCGCGACGGGGTCGATCCCCGCAGTAGGCTCATCAAGAAAAAGCAGCTTCGGTTCATGCAACATGGCGCAGCCCAGGGCCAGGCGCTGCTTCCAACCGCCGGAAAGCTGGGCAGCAAGCCGGTTCAGGTACGGGCCGAGGCCATTGAGCTGGACGATTTCTTCCATGCGGCGCTTGAGCCGCGCCGCTTCGAGGCTGTAAATCCTGCCGTAAAACTGCAGGTTTTCTTCCACCGTCAAATCGTAGTAAAGGCTGAAATTCTGTGACATGTAGCCGATGTGCTCGCGCACACCCTCGGAGTCCGTGCGCACGTCAATGCCTTCCACCAAAGCAGACCCGCCGCTAAGCGGCAACAAGCCGGTGAGCATCTTGATCACCGTAGTTTTTCCGCTGCCGTTGGGGCCGAGGAAGCCGAAGATTTCGCCTTTCTCCACGCGGAAACTGACATCGTTGACCGCGGTGAAATTGCCGAAGCGGCGCACCAGGTGTTGCGCGGAAATGGCAGTTTCAGCCGGCGATGGAGGGGTCAGGGCCACGTCTCAATTTCCTGATTTCAGCGTCACGTCCGCGGCCATGCCCGAAAGGACGTGCCCGGACGGATCGTTGATGCGAATTTTTATCCCGAACACCTGATGAACAAGCTCCTCGCGCGTCTGTACGTTGCGCGGAAGAAATTCGGCTTGCTGATTGATTTGCTCCACGGCGCCGTCGAAGACCGTGTTCGGAAATGAATCAACGCGGACTTCCGCTTTTTGCCCGAGCTTGATGCGGCCATACTCGGTTTCCGGAATGTAAATGCGGACGTAAGTTTGATCCTTCTCAAGAAGCGTCGCGACCGGCGTGTTGGGAGCGATCAGGTCGCCTGGGCGGACATCGAGCACTTCGACGATGGCCGCGGAAGGCGCGATGACCTGGCGCTCGCGGAAACGCGCTTGGTCCAGAGCGTAAGCAGCTTTAGCCTGCTCGATGTCTTCCCGGCGATTGCCGTGCTCCATCTTTTCCAGGTTTGCTTGCGCCTGAAGGTAGCGTGCTTCGGCGGAAGCGATTTCTTCCGGACGGTAACCGCGCTGCATCTGATCGTTCTTGTGCTGGGACATTTCCTTCTGCGCCAGAGCCATTTTCCAGTTTGCTTCCGCGGTGTCGCGCTGCTGCTTGGAGACCAGGTCCTTTTTGGCCAGCGCCTCGTAACGTTCAAAATCCAGCCGCGTGCGGATTTCATCGGCTTTCGCGCGTTCCAGGTCGTCTTGCGCCGCGTCAATATCTTCCCTGCGGTAGCCGTTCTTCTTTAGCTCATAGTCGGCTTTAGCCTGCAATGCGGCGGCGCGAGCTTCAGCAATTTCTTCGGGGCGAAAGCCGCGCTCGGCTTTCAGTGCGGCCGCGCGCGATTGTTCCAGTGCCGCTTGCAGTTCTTTGTCATCAAAAGTGATCAGAACCTGCCCCGCCTGAACGGCATCCCCTTCGCGAACAAGCACTTTTTCGATGCGCCCGCCCACCTTCGAGCCGACTCGGATGTTGCGCGCCTCAACAGTGCCGGAGCCCCGGAGCGAATTGTCCCGCCTGAACCAACTCGCGTACACAGCGGTGGCCGCCAGCACCGCCGCCACACCGAGAATGATAAGAACGCGCTTCCGGTTCATGAACGAATCTCCTGCTTGGGAAACGACCCTTCCTGCGAATTGGTGACATCGTGACGCGGCCGCATGCCGGTCCAGAGCACGTTGAAGGCGGACTCGATGCGGGCGTGTAAGGTCGCGTCTCCGTAGAGCGACCAAATCAAAAGCGTACCGAAGATGGTTTGCCGGAAAACGTAGGCAATCTCTTCGGCAGGAAGGTCGTCGCGAATCTCGCCCTGTTTCTGGCCCAGCCGGATCAACTCCGTGTGCAGCGCTTGCACGCGCTTTTGCAGATCGAGCATGGTTTCCCGGACGCGAGTGGTCGAAAGATAAGCTTGAAGAATCGCCCGGATAATCTCGGGATTCCGCGTCGGCTCTTGCGTCATGCGTGTGCCCAACGCGCGCAAGAATTGTGGTATCGGTTCGTTGGTGCGGCGTACCTCGGCAACGGCCGCTTCCAGTTTGCCTAATTGCATTTCGCCAAAAGCGATAAGGATATGGTCCTTGCTGGGAAAGTAGTTGAAAAAAGTGCCCTTGCCGACGTCGGCGGCTTCGGTGATGTCTTCGACGGTGGTCTCGGCAAAGCCTTTCTTGGCGAAGAGACCCAGAGCCGAGCGGAAGAGGCGTTCACGGATTTCGGCGCTGCGCCGCTGCCTCCGGTCGGAAGGGGGGACCGGCGGCTTGCGCTTGGCGCCGGAGGCGCGGTTGGAAGCAGGAGTCATGTTATGGTGACCAATACTCATGCATGACTATAAGTCATTAACCGCATGAAGTCAACTCCAATTTTGCACACAAAAGAGAACCAGGCCGCTGTTTCGTGGCATGAAGAGGGAAGGCCTTGCTTTAGAAAAAAGAGCGAGTACCCCATTGTGCTGGGGTACTCGCGAAAAGCAGACTCGGCTGAGAGGCTATTCCTTCAAGGAACCAGGATCCGAAAGGTTCTTCGGCGACTTCTTGTTGAGAACCGAGATTAGTTCTTGGGCCGAGGGTGGCACGGCCGCGGCGCCTTTGCGCACAATGTCTATGGCGTCGATCTTCTTGCCGTACATTTTCTCGTTTGCGCCATTATCCGGACGCACCGTCGATCCCGCCAAGGACAGTCCCGCGAACAGTCCGCGGGCTCTTGAATAGCTCAGCACCTCGGAGCGCAGCGTGATATCTGTAGACGCTTCGGCATTGCGGCCTTTCGGACCAGCGGCGGCCGAAGCATCCGCGCCGAGTTTGACCTTGCTGTTTAGAATGGCCTTTGCCCCGCGCGGGTTCATCACCAGAAGAACAAAATCCGTAGCCTGGCCGCCAAGCTGAAGGCCGAAGCTGCCGCCTTCGAGCGCCATCATCGTGGGCGCGCCCCAGGGGCCGGTAAAGTGTTCGCCGGTGCGGCAGGTCATCGCGCCCCGGCCGAAGCTTCCGCCAATGATGAAAGCCGCCTTGAGAACTGATGGGTAAATGATGACGCATTCAGCCTTGTCGAGCAGGTCTTGCGGAATGTCATCGGGAATGTCCAGAATCTCCTTGAGAACCGTTCCGCAGTTTTCCATACGATCTGCTTCTTTTTTGCTGTCCTTTGCGGTGAGGGGTAAAGCGACCAGGGAAAACACCACCAGGAAAGTGAGCATTCGCTTCAACACGATTCACCTCGTCGTAGTTTTCTGGGCACGAGCATCTTAGAGCGCATTAAGACTGGGCGCAACCTTGGAAAATGACGGGGTTGAGAGAGGTCATAACTTGTAATTATGAAGCCCCTTGCGCTGAACGGGTTGCCTTTCGATTATAATTTCGCAGGACCGGCTTCGGCGCTAAACGAAAATGAACTGGGAAAAAACAATCCGGCGATGTGCAGTGGCGATTTTTGCAATGGCGATGAGTGCGTGCGTGGGGCTGGCGCAGATACCAATGGCTTCGGAGAAAACGGCGACTCCCCCGAAGGCGGCGAACAACCAGTCGTGCTGCGCAATAAAGCCCAGGAGCGCTTTTTCGAAAAAGCAATCGGCAAAATTTGCGGCGCGCGCGGACGCTCTTCTGGGAACGGGCCCGGCAGGAAAGGGCGAGTGGGGATTGCTCATCTTGGACGCGAAGACGGGCGAAACGCTTTACCAGCAAAACGCGGACCGCTATTTCGTGCCGGCCTCGAATATGAAGCTCTTCACCACCGCGCTGGCGCTCACGAAGCTCGGTCCTGACTTCCGGTTTCACACCACACTCGAAACCAGCGGAACGATCGCGAACGGCGTTGTGACGGGGCATGTCGCGCTTGTCGGGCGCGGCGATCCGAATCTTTCTAACCGCAAGTTTCCCTATAACCTCAAAGAAGAATTCGATGGCCCGCCGGAAAAAATACTGGCCGAGCTGGCCGACGGCCTCGTTGCAAAAGGCGTAAAGGGAATATCCGGCGACGTGATTGGCGATGACAGCTACTTCCCGCGCGAGCGCTATCCGAGCGGCTGGGAAATTGACGACATGGTGTGGGAATACGGCGCGGCGATTTCCTCGATCGTCGTAGACGACAACACCGTGACGTTGATGCTCACTCCCGGAGAGCAGCCAGGCAGTCCCGTCCAAGCGAGCGAGAGTCCCGCGACGCCGGACTTTCTGGTCGAAAACGATGTCGTTACTTCGAACCCTGACGTGAAATCGGATTTGACGTTGACGCGCGAGCCGGGAGCCAGCCTCGTTGTGGTCAAGGGAACGATGCCGGCCAAAAGTTCACCGAGGAAACTTGTCCTCGCAGTCGAAGAGCCCGCGCAACATGCTGCAGCGGTGCTAAAGCGTCTGCTCGAAGATCGCGGAGTGCATGTAGACGGCATCGCACGAGCACACCACGAAGCGCCTAAGACTCCAGGTGACCCGGTAGTCCTGGCGGAGCATGTTTCTGTGCCTTTGGGCGACGCCGTCAAGCTCATCAACAAAATCAGCCAGAACCTGCACACCGAAATGTTGCTACGCACCGTGGCCCGCCAAAATGGAATGTGGTCCACGGATGACGATCTGATGAAAGCGCCGCAGGACTTCTATGCTTCCGCGGGAATCGACCCGGATGACGTGATCCAGGCCGACGCTTCAGGATTATCGCGGCACGACCTGGTGACCCCGCGCGCCATCGCTGCCCTGCTGCAGTTTGCTCAGAAGCAGCCGTGGTTTGAGGCTTACTTTAATTCGCTGCCGGTGGCCGGTGTGGACGGCACTCTGGAAGATCGCATGAAGAACACGCCAGCGGCCGGCCATATTCATGCAAAGACCGGTTCTGTCGAGCATGTGCGCACGCTTTCCGGCTTTGCCGATACGCTCAGCGGGCGGCGCCTGATTTTTTCTTTCCTGAGCAACAACCAGGCGGGAAAAAATCATGAAGCAGCCGATGCGCTGACTGGTTTGTGCGTGGCGATGCTGGAAGAATTTAATTCCGCTCCACCGCCGCCGAAGCGCGCCCCCGGGCGCAAGCGCGCGCACTGAAGACGCAAAAAGCAAATGCCTCCAGAAATCATTGTCACCGTGTTTGGAAGTTCGCGGCCCCGTGAAGGCGATCCGGACTATGAAGAGGCGCGCGTGCTTGGCCGGGCTTTGGCGAAACACGGCTTCGCCGTTTGCAGTGGCGGTTATGCCGGCGTAATGGAAGCGGTCTCGCGCGGTGCGAAAGAAGCGGGCGGAAAAACTTACGGGGTGACCGCGGCGTT
>QHYL01000598.1 GCA_003224105.1 Acidobacteriota bacterium
CCTCTCAAAGACATTGCCTCCTGGAACACCCATTCCTTGCAGTCCGGCCTTGCTTTGGTGGGGGTATGACTGCTCGACTGGAGCTGTAGTCGGCAACTTGACAGAAATACACTCCAACTCGAGCGCTTTGGGCGTGAACGGAGGCGCGGGTCTCACCTTCAGAGTAGGTGCAGCTCCGTATAGGGTATTCGTAGAATCGCGCTACCATTTTGCACCGACCAAGAATGTGACGACGCAGTTGGTCACCGTCACCTGGGGCATTCGCTATTGAGGTGCTCTAAAAGAAACAGTTTAGCCATACTGTTCGGCATGTAGCGTATACACTGAATACTAAATAAAGAGACACTCTTCTTAGAACCGGTGTACGCTTTTTAAGGCAGAGTCCCGCGATGTGCTGTTGAACGTATTCCTCAAAGTGGTCGCGACTTCATCGATACACTTTTTCCCTGCGGCCAAGTCTCCAGCCATTAGAAAGAAGCCGTGGAGTACATTGGGATAGGCGGATGCCTTGACAGCTACGCCGTCTTGCCTCAGGCGATTTACATATTCTTCACTCTCAATCTGCATAGGGTTATTCCCCTCGTAGGTAATGAATAATGCCGGCGGAAGATTCTTTAGATCCTTGGCATACACCGGAGCGATAAAGGGATCTCTCAGATTCGCGGTGATTGGGAGATACGCTATGGAAACGTCACGCTTAGCCTCCCTCGAAACAGTCGGAGCATCCGTTTCTTCCCACCAACTCGGCCTCATCGTGGAAAAGTCAAGCGAGGGGTAGATCAAGATTTGAAACGCGAGACTTGGGGCACCGCGATCACGCGCCATCAGCGTAACCACCGCTGCTAGGTTCCCACCCGCGCCGTCTCCTCCCACAGCAATTCGGCGCGGGTCCACGCCTATCTTGCTGGCATTCTCGGCCACCCACTTGGTCGCCGCATAGGCATCGTCTGGAGCGGCCGGGTATTTGTCTTCCGGTGCCAGCCGGTATGCGACTGAAACAACAGTGCATTCGCAACGATTCGCTATCGAACGCAGAGGATTGTCGTATGCATCTAGGTTCCCCGCCACAAATCCCCCGCCATGAAAGAAAACTAGTACAGGCAAACCACTCGTCGAGTGGGGGCTGTAAACGCGGACTGTAATGTTGCCTGCCGGTCCCGGGATTTGCCGATCTTCAACATGGAAAATGGGTTCCCTGGTTCCTGACAGCTTCGGATAGAAGAGATAAGCTTTTCGCACGTCTGCAACTGTTGATGGCCGGTTGATGCCGGCTGCGGCCATCTTGTCGAGCACCGCCTTCACTTCAGGATCGTTTTGCTTTGTCGTATCTGTCTCTGCAACCCTCGGCTCTTGCATATCTGCGTGATTGTGAATGCTCCATTCAAAAGGCGATTCGGACCCTATATGCCCACTAACTGTGTAGAGCAGAATTAAGGCCATGGACGGCAGTAAGAAAGTAGAACTTTCCAATGCTTTGGAGATCCCAGAGCTCATTGTGGCTCCTCCCGAATAGCTAGTACTCGCCGAGTCGAACCTAACAGGTGTTCGGCTCTTCTCTTAACTGTCATTTCTACTAGAAGCCATCCAAGCCATCTCATAAACGCCTCAGAACCTGGGGACCCTTTGTGCTTGGAAGAGGGGTTCGGCACCGAACGAAAAAACCTACAACC
Source organism: Acidobacteriota bacterium (assembly GCA_003224105.1). GTDB lineage: Bacteria > Acidobacteriota > Terriglobia > Acidiferrales > UBA7541 > Acidiferrum. Next base: position 1,671 of record QHYL01000598.1, read on the forward strand.
TGTGACTTTTGACAGGTGCCTCATCCCCTGCAAGGTGTTTTTTACTTGGTGAAGACTGAAATGGCTCGCTCGCAACGAAGTAGTTGTCGAGTGCTGAAATAAGATGTGGCCAAAAAAAGTAAGAAGGTGCCTTGTAGGTTCTACTTCCCAGCTCTACTAGCCCTCGAAACTTCTTACATTTCAGCCCTAAATCTAGGAAGCAGCAATGTGCAGCCCCAAGATCCTACTCGTCGTCTTAGTCCTCAGCACGTTGCCGAGGGCCACAAGCGCCCACCAGCTGACAAGCCCTGATGAGGTGGCGGCCAAGATTGTGGCGCAGGAACAAGCGGAAGTGCAGTTACTTCGCCAGTACACGCCATTGGTGGAGACATACATCCAATACTTACGGGCAGACAACCAGGCAGGATCAGTTCCGCACGGCGACAAATACTTTCTTGGCAGAGCCGAACTTGCGCGGGGAACGGAGCTTGAGCCGCTAGACCGCACCACAGGCATGAACCAAAAACTGTTCGGAGGCTTGGGGGAATTCTTTTCGGTGGAGTTTGTTCCGCGTGGCTTCCTGCAAATGATTTACGTGGACTTGAATGGATTTGACCTCAATCATTACCGGTTTGAGTATGTACGGCGTGAGTTTTTGGGCGATGTGCGATGCCTAGTCTTTGACGTTGATCCATTGCCGAAATCAGGCAAAGGGCGTTTCGTCGGTCGCATCTGGGTGGAAGATCAGGGTTATCACATCGTGCGCATCA
>QHYL01000628.1 GCA_003224105.1 Acidobacteriota bacterium
AACGGCTTCGGTAGCGCGGGAGCACCGCCCGGGAGACTTGCAGAGCGATGCGGGCAAAAGGCAAGAGTCCGACTTCGGCCATCGCACCTCCTGCCTCCATAGAAAACCACGGAGGCGGCCAATCGCCCTCCCGAATTTCAATGAAGTTGCTAGGATGTCAACAGAGCCAGGCTATCTCAAGATTCGCCAGCGTGGAGCTCCCAAGGCTAGCCGCACCGCAATTTCTCTGCGGCGAGACGCGCCGCGGGCCAGCATCAGGCCCGCGATGTTGGCTGTAGCGAGGACAAGGATAATTCCCACTGCGGCCATCAAAACGAACAACGGCTCCGAGAATTGGTGGCGGAGGGAGCCAAGGCCATGGGCCAGTTCCGGTAACTCGATGCGAGGTGCATCGTCAGGCTTAAAGATGGCATCGGGGCCCGTGGTTGCGCTCGGTGCAAAAACCGCGGTGATGGCCGACTCGGCCTGGGCCTTGGTCACGTCGGGCTTCAGGCGCGCAACCATCTCCGTCCAAACACTGTTTGGCATGTCCCACCGGAAACGCCCCGGCAGCAGCGTAGGTTGAGATGCAAGCGGCAACCAAATGTCGTCTGGTATGCCGGCATCGAGGCCGTTGAATCCTCGCGCCACAACCCCGACAATGCTGACTGACACGCCTTCAAGCGAAACAAATTTGCCGATGATCGAAGGGTCACCGCCAGGCTGGTTTCGCCAATAGCCATAGCGGACAACGGCTACTGGAGCAGCCCCTGGCTTATCATCTGCGGGCTCAAGCGTGCGACCATGCTCGGCGCCCAAGCCCAGAGTGGAAAAGAAATCTCCGCCGACAAGATCGCCCCTTACCATACTCCGGCGGCCATCCACCTCCATATGGAACTCATCCGAACCGACGAAGGCGGAGATCCCCGAGAATACCCTTTGCTGGTCGCGGATTTGTTCGTACATCGGGTGAGAGAACGAGCAACCCTCGTGGCGTGCCGGATCCGTTTTTCCTGGGCATCCCCAGAAGTAACCTCCCGCCGTGTCCGGATACCGGCGGGCATCATATTGCAGCATCACTAGCCGCTGTGGCTCAGGCACAGGAAGGGAGCGAAGCATCGCCGCGTTAATCAAGCTAAAGATCGCCGTGATCGGCCCGATGCCAAGAGCCAGTGCCAGAATGGCAACGATGGTGAATCCTGGCGACTTGCTCAGCATGCGCAACCCGTAACGCACATCTTGAAACAAGGTTTCAAGGAATCGCACCCCCCGCGCATCGCGGCACTCTTCTTTCGCCAGCTCGACTCCCCCAAGCTCCACTCGCGCACGCCGCAACGCCTCTTCGCGGCTCCACCCACTCTCCATGTATTTCTCAACCTGCCGCTCCAAGTGAGACCGCAGCTCCCCGTCAAGTTGCTGCTCTACCGTTCCGTGGCGTAAGAGCACCCGCATCCGATACAATAAATTGCTCAACATGGCCTACTCCCTGACTTCTGTGCCTCGACTTTTTTCTCCCGCTCCTTGCCCCCTTTATTTTCTCAAATTCCTTTGCCGCAATTCTTTATTCGTATCGCAGAGCGACCATGGGGTCCACTCGCATCCCCCGCCGCGCTGGCACATAACATGCCGCCAAGGCTGATAAAGTAAGGATGACCGCGACTGCGGCATACGTCGACAGGTCCGCCGGTTTGACTTCAAACAAGAATTTTTCCAGCACGCGCGTCAATGCGAGCGCACTGGCTCCTCCCAGGAAGATGCCCGCAAGAGTGAGTAACATCCGCGCCCTGAGCGCCCAGCGCCATACGCACCCCTATCTCCCTCGTGCGTTGAGCCACCGAGTAAGCCAGCACACCGTAAATGCCTACGATCGTAAGAACCAGTGAAACCATCGCGAACGCGGTCAGCAGTCTCGCTTGGAATCGCAACTCGGCCGTTGTCGCTGCAATCAGCGTGTCCATGGACGCGATGGATATGGGCTGATTCTTGTCGACGCTTCGCAGAACTGTGCGAATCCCGGCAGCAACGCTCTCGGGGCGAGAAGCTGTCTTCACCACGAATGTCATGTGGCTTAGAAAGAATGCCGATGAGATCTGAAGATACGGTTGGTAGATAGCCGGATCCGAACCCGTTGCAAGCCCTCGTTGCCTGACATCATCCACAACGCCGACGACGGTGAGCCAATCTTCGGGTTTGGGTTCATCCTCCATCGAAATACGCTTTCCCACGGGATCCTGGCCAGTCCAGAGTGTTCGCGCAACGGACTGGCTCACGACGACAACGCCGGGAGCAGTTTCGTTATCCGTTTCAGTGAACTCGCGTCCGCGTAGCAGCTGAATCCCCATGGCCCTAAAATAACCGGGGCTAATGCAAGGCTTGTCCACCATGAATCCCGGAGGACGCCGGCCGCCTTCCACTTGAAACGTGCCCATGGTTAAGACCCCGCCTAGCGGCAGCAGGTTGACGGCGCCTGAAGCTGGTACTCCCGGCAGCCGCGCAAGCTCGGCTAGCGTCCGCGCATGAAACGCCCGCATCTGAGCCGCAGTGCGATAGGTGGAGTCCGGCAGATCCACGGTTATGGTCAGCACGGTATGAGGCGAAAAGCCGGGATTCACCGTCCGCAGGCGCAAGAAGCTCTTCAGCAGCAATCCTGCGCCCGTGAGCAAGACAAGCGCTAGGGCAATTTCAGAGACCGTCAGCGCGCCTCGCATTCTTTCATGGCTCGCAGTCACGCCGCGCCCGGCATGGCTCAATGTTTCGCGCACGTCACGCCGCGTAGCATGGAATGCTGGAGCCAGCCCGAACACGATGCCCGTAATCACCGAAATCCCGAATGTGTACGCAAGAACCCATCCATCCATTCGGATCATTTCCATTCTTGGAACTTTTCCTGCAGGCGCCAAAGCCAGCAGTGCGGGGACGCTCCAGAATGCGATTAAAATGCCGCAAGCGCCGCCCGCAAGAGAAAGCAGCGTGCTCTCCGTAAGCAACTGGCGCACGAGCCGCCCCCGTCCAGCGCCCAAAGTGCTGCGCAGCGCCATTTCATGTCCGCGGCCCGCCGCCCGAGCCAAAAACAGATTCGCGACATTCGCGCATGCAATCAACAGAACAAATGCCACGGCACCCGTAAAAACCAGCAACGAAGGGCGAATGTTTGCAACCAGCAAGTCTTTCAACGGAATGATCTGCGGCCGCCGGTCTCTTTTGCTCTCTCCCGGTCCCAGCGGCTGGCGTTCCGCAAACGTCTCCAGTTCCGCCCGCGCTTGTTGTGGCGTGACGCCGGGTTTCAACCGCCCCACGACGGGTCGCGTGAAGGAGTTGTGCTCGTCAACGCGAATTTTGAGCGGCACCCATACCCTGGCGTTTGGGAAAGCAAAGCCGGGAGGCATAACACCAACCACCGAGCGGCTGATGCCATCGAGCCGCACGGTCTTTCCTAGAATTCCCGGGTCCGCGCCAAATCGCTCTTTCCACAATTCGTTACTGAGGACCACAACACTGTCCCGTCCCGGTTCCTCTTCCTCTGTAAGAAATCCCCGACCAATCGCCGGATTCGTTCGAAGCGTCAGAAAAAAATCAGGTGTCACATATGCCACCGGAATCTGCACCGGATCGCCCACGCCCGTCAGACTTGCCGTCGTCTGTGACGTAAACGATGCGACGTGTTCGAAGGCCTGATCCTGCTCTCGAAACGCGAGGTAATCGCGGTCAGAAACGCCAGGTTGCCACTCAAACGGCCCTCCTCGCGGCGTCAAGGAAACCAGAACCAGTCGCTCCGCTTCCGGAAACGGCATGGGCCGCAACAACACGCCGTTGACCACCGTGAAAACCGCCGTGTTGGCGCCGATGCCGAGCACAAGGGTAAGAACAGCAACGGCAGTAAAGCCGGGATTCTTGCCGAGCGTCCGGACACCATAGCGAAGGTCTTGCAGCACACTCTCGATGAAATTCACCCCGCGCGCATCGCGGCATTCTTCCTTCGCGAGTTCAACTCCGCCAAATTCCACGCGCGCCCGCCGCATCGCTTCTTCGCGGCTCAATCCACTCTGCACATACTTCTCAACTTGCCGTTCCAAATGGAACTGCAGCTCCTCGTCCAATTCCATTTCGACCGACTTACGCCGGAACACCGCCCGCATCCGAAGCCACAAATCGCTGAACATCTCTCACCCCTGCGCCGTACCCAGCACCTGAGCCACCGCCGCCGTCAGCTTGTCCCAGGCGTCTTTTTCCACTT
>QHYL01000022.1 GCA_003224105.1 Acidobacteriota bacterium
TCCTGACCTTTCCAGTAAGCGCCTGCCACGTTCATTAATTTGAATGCCTGAATGCGCTTGGTGGACGGGATGTGCGGTCCGCGACAAAAGTCGATAAATTTCCCCGTGGTGTAAAACGAAACCATCGGCTCGGCGGCTTTTTCTTCCACCAGCTCGCACTTGAAAACCTGATTGGACTTCTTGTAGAGGTCGAGAGCCTCCGGCTTGGGAATGAGCTTCCGCTCGTTCGGCAGATCCTGCGCGGCCAGCTCGTGCATCTTTTTCTCGATTTTGGCCAAGTCTTCCTGGGTGAAAGGCTCGTCGCGGAGGAATTCGTAGAAAAAGCCGGTGTCAATGGGCGGGCCAATGCCGAGTTTAACGTTGGGAAAGAGTTCCACCACAGCGGCAGCGAGCAGGTGGGCCGCGGAATGCCGGAACACAAAGAGCGAGTCGGGGTCTTTTTCCGTGAGGATGTGGAGCTTCACGTCGCGCTCGAGAGGGCGGCGCAGATCGATGAGCTCTCCTTCGCCGTCGTTTGGTTGCGCAACACGAGCAACCAGCGCGGCATCGGCGAGGCGCGGCGAGATACTGCGCGCGATGTCCGCGGGCGTGGTGCCCTTAAGGACATCCTTGACGCTGCCGTCCGGCAATGTGATGTGAATCTGCTCCATGGCGATCTTCTCGATGAGAAGAGAAACACTAAGCTTATCGGCGGCTTCCCTTTGGGTCAAGACGATGCCCGCGCTGAGCCCTTGAGCGATGAGCGATGCCTGCGACCCACTCGTTTCCTCGAATTGCCGTTAGGCCCGCGAAATCACTCAAAGATGACCTGAGGCGACGCCAAGCGGTGAGGATTTTGGAGAGCGACGCGATGGCGACGCCGAGCGCTAAGAGTGTCCACCACAGAAATAGACCAGAGGCGTAGACGCCCCGCATCCGCGGTGCACGAGGCCCCTACTTTCGGTGCGAGCAAAGAAAGAATCAAGAACTCGGAAAGAATCTCGCCGGTTATCACCCTCGGCACTCCCACTTAAGTCCAACAGTGTTCCAACCAGAAGTGGAGCATTTATTGCTCTGGAAACTGCGAGTATTTCCAGCGGAACGCCTTAGCTCGTGATGACTGCGTTGGCGGTTCCTACACAGTTCTTTGACGGGGTAAGAGATACGCGCCAAGAAGTAACCACGCCTCCGGGACTCTTAGGAACTCGGCAAGTCGCCGGGAGAGACCATCCGTCGAACCTAGGCAGATTAACGCGAAACGCGATTGGATTGCTCGCCGAGAGTGGTCACGTCGTTGACGAGCTCGTCCAGTTGGGCTTCGAGCTTCTTGAGCTTATCCTGTTCGGTTTGCAGTTGCTGCTCGGCCTCCGTTTCCGTCGCCTGACGTTGCTGCGCCAGATCTGTGGCCGCGGTGAGGTCCGATTGCGCGTGATTGAGACTCGCTTGAATATCCTCCCGATGTTCCGGGTCCTCGCTTAATCTTTCCTGTAAAGAAGCAACTTTGGCGGCTTCAGCCTTCTGAACGAGTTGGACTTCAGCGAGCTTTGAGCGGGTTTCATCTACGTGTTGCGACGCACGCGTGACTGCCCTTTGTTGGATTTGCAAGCGGAATAACAGAATCTGGGCGCTTTGTACTCTGGTCAGCGAGACCTGCAAGTCGTGGCGGAGGCCGCGGACTTCGGTTAGCAAAGCTTGTAGTGTTTGCGACTCAGACGGAGCCGTTTGGCCGACCGTAGCCGCAGCCGTTCCCAAAACCACAAGAATGAGAAGAAATGCTCGCTGCATTGCGAAACCTCCTTACGTCAGATGCGCTGATTCTAGAGAATCGTGACGCCGGGCAAGCCTGTGAAATGGGCGTCGGAAGTAACTAGCTCGGCATCATGCGCTCTAGCGGACGCGTAAATGATCGCGTCAGCCATGGGCAGATTCGCATCCAAGCTCGTTTTGGCGGCCAAAGCAGCAAGAGGGATGTCGAGGGGCAGTTCGCGTTCGTGGAACGCGAAGGCATGCGACAGAAAAAGTTCCGCCAAGGTTGGCCCTGTTCGCGAAGGATTTTCTTGTAGACTTCATAAACAACAATAGTGGGAAGAAGAACGTTGTGCGGGTTCTCTAGATACTTCGCGAAGGCGTCGCACTTGGGGCCGTTTCCCAGAAACTCGACCCAACCCGTGGAGTCCACGACCACCCAGTCAGAAGCGCTCGGAGTGGTCACGGTCTTCATCTTTCCACTTCATGCCTTTGACGATTCCGCGCAGTTCCGTGATCGGCCGTGGCTTACTGAATCGAATCGTTCCGTCCATGATGTAGACGTTCAATTCCTGGCCAGGCTTCAGTTGAAGCTCTTCGCGCACCTTCTTGGGAATCACAACCTGAAATTTCGGGGAAACCTTCACTATCTCCATGCTCGCACCTAGAAAAAGTGTATCGATAGCCACTTCGTCTGTCAATCCAAGCATCGATAGTGATTTCGTGCTACAGGAGTTACTTACAGGCTGCGAAGTAGCTTATAAAGTTCGTTGGCGGCGTCGAAGTCGGCTTCGAGATCTCGGGAGGCGAGGCGCTCGCGAAGGTCGTCGAGGCGGCGTGCGAGAAGATCGAGCGCCGCGGAAAGCACCTCCTGATTGGTGAGCACAATGTCGCGCCAGGTGGCATACGAACTTCCCGCAAGCCGCAGCGAATCACGCAGGCCCGGACCGGCTAACGTAATGGGCAGGCCGTTTTCGTCAAGCCGGTCGTAGAGAAACCCGGCGAGAGCGACGGCGGCAAGTTGCGGAAGATGCGAAGCAAGGCCGACCGCATAATCATGCTGCGGAGCGCCGAGCCAGAGCGTTCGCGCGCCGATTTTCTCGAGGATTTTCACGAAAGCCGAAACTCGAGGATCTTCCTGAGCAGCGGATGCGCCGATGAGCGCGTAAGTGCTGCCGCGGAAGAGGTCGGCGTCGGCGTGCGCGATGCCGGAGAGTTCCTTCCCCGCCATAGGATGCCCGCCAAGGAAGAACGGCCCTTTGTCCGCAGGGAGAACTTCCTCCGCGGCCTCCGCGATGCGCACCTTCGTGCTGCAGGCATCGGTGACGAGCGCGTTCGGAGGAGCGTGGCGCGCAATCTCGGGAAGAAGATCAATCGTCGCGGCAATGGGCAGAGCGATGTAGACGAGGTCAGCGCCCTTCAGCGCAGCGGCAAGTTCCCCGTAGAAAGGCGCATCAATGGCGCCTCGTGCGTGCGCTTCTCCGACAACGTCGGTGCGGTCCCAGCCGGAAACACAAATGCTCGTGGTGTATTTTCGCAGCGCCAGCCCGAACGACCCTCCGATCAGACCGGTACCGAGAATCGTGACCCGCGAGATGATGTGGCCTGACGACATGAATCACGCAACGCGGCGGCCAATGGCCGGAGCGATGATCCGCAGCTCCGCCATCAGTTGCGTAAAGGTAGACGGTTCGAGCGATTGCGCGCCGTCGGAAAGCGCGTGGTCGGGATCGTTGTGAACCTCGATGATCAAGCCATCCGCGCCCGCGGCTACGGCGGCGCGGGCCATCGGCGGAACCTTGTCACGCCGGCCCGTGGCATGCGAGGGATCGCCAATGATGGGCAGGTGCGAGAGTTTTTGGATGACGGGGATAGCGGCGAGATCGAACGTGTTGCGCGTGTAAGTCTCGAACGTGCGAATGCCGCGCTCGCAGAGAACCACATTGTAGTTGCCACCAGCAAGAATGTATTCGGCGCTGAGCAGCAACTCTTCCATTGTCGCCGAAAGGCCGCGCTTCAAAAGAACGGGCTTGCGAATTTCGCCGAGCGCTCGCAGCAGGTAATAGTTTTGCATGTTACGCGCGCCCACCTGGAACATGTCCACATAAGGAAGCATCAACTGAATTTGCGAAGGGTCCATTACTTCGCTGACGGTGCAAAGGCGGAATTTGTCCGCCGCTTCGCGCATGAGTTTCAGTCCCGGCTCACCCATCCCCTGAAAAGCGTAAGGAGACGAACGGGGCTTAAAGGCTCCTGCCCTCAAAATTTTCGCCCCTGCTTTCGCAACACTCTCCGCCACACAGAAAATTTGTTCGCGCGACTCGACCGAGCAGGGCCCTGCAGCCACGACAACTTCAGGCCCCCCTATTTTGACGCCGCGTCCTAAATCAACGACGGTGCCTTCGGGGCGGAACTGCCTGCTGGCCAGCTTGAACGGCTGCGTGATGCGCATGACTTCGCGCACTCCCTCCAGCAATTCGAAGTCTCGATGATCGAAATCGCGATGCACACCAACCGCGCCCAGAACCGTGTGCGACTCGCCCGTCGAGCGGTGCACGTTGAACCCGCTGGCTACCAGCCGGTCGATGACGTGCTGGACTTGGGCTTCCGTGGCTCCTTCTTGCATCACAATGACCATAATTGTCCTGTTTCCTTCCCTGATAAGGTCAAATCTACGCTAATTTCAATGGAAATCCGAATTGCCGTGGCAAAACCAGTCACAGCAAGCAGCCACACCCTGCCCTACAAAAGTGTTTTCTAGCTCAGACTGCAAAAACCGCTCATTCATTCCCTGCCTTGCCGCCGGAAACATCACGATGCATCGCGTCGCGTTCGGCAGCGCGAGCTTCATCGATAATGCGTTCGAACAGGCGGCGAATGGCTGCGTCAGTCAGCGGCCCGGTATTGTTGCTTTCCGCGTGCGCCAGCACTTCGTTTTCGCGGTCCGGCTGATACAACGGAATCTTGGCGGCTTGTTTGAGCTTGCCGATTTCGAGGGCGCACTGCGAACGCTCGTTGAGCAGCTTCACCAGCTTCTTGTCGATTTCGTCGATGCGGTGCCGCCAGTCGGCGAGATTCATACAGAAACCCCGCAAGAAAGACAAATAGTGATTTCGCCCTCCGACTGCCTGCGCAGGCAGGCTCGGCATCGTGAACATGTGAATGGTCGCCATCCGGGGTTGAGATTCATGGCGCCACCTCGCGCCGCGAAAGACCGTGGCGTGCAGCCTCTTTCAAAGACCGGACCTTTTCGGCCAACGCTGAACCGGCGGCATCAATAGCGCTCCCGGATGGACCCGTTTTTGTAGCCTTCTCGATTTCGGCAACGAGCGCGGAGCCGACCACCGCAGCATCGGCAAGTCCGCCAAGCACCGAAACGTGGCCGGGGAGCGAAATCCCGAAGCCCACCGCAATCGGCAACCGCGTGGCGGCGCGTGCCCGGCGCAAGAGAGCGGGAAGATCGTCAGGGAGAGCGTCCTTTGCACCAGTGACCGCGGTGCGGGAAATCAAGTAGAGAAAACCGGAGGAACAAGCGGCGATTTTTGCCAAGCGCTCATCCGTGGATGTCGGGGCTCCAAGAAAAATGGTATCGAGATGGTGAGCGGCAAGAATGCGGCGATAGTCGTCCGATTCCTCGGCGGTAAGATCCGTCGCTAGAACGCCATCTGCGCCCGCCGTCTCAGTGGCGTTCGCAAATTTTTCCAACCCCATCTGCAGGATAGGATTGTAGTAGCTGAAGAGCACCAAAGGCACTTGCGAAGCCTTGCGAATCCGGCCGACAAGCTCGATTACTGAGGCAAGTGTAGTCCCGGATTTCAGAGCGCGTTCGGAAGCCCGCTGAATCGTCGGTCCGTCCGCCAGCGGATCGCTAAAGGGCACGCCAAGCTCGATCACATCGGCGCCCGCTTGGGCGAGAGCGAGCACAAATTTCAGCGTCGCGTCCAGCGAAGGATCGCCCGCCGTGATGTACCCGATGATTCCCAGTTCGCCCGCTTCCCGCAAACCTCGAAACCGTTCTTGGATTCTCGTCCTCAATTTCGGCCTTCACATGAAGTTTTTCGTGCGGCGATACGCAATCAATAATGCCACCTGCATCCGTTGACGTCCTTCGCCTCTTCCCATCTGCCTGCGTTCTTCACCAACAGATGATAGGCGCCCCAGCCGCAAAGGTTGCCGCAGAGGTAGTTTTCGTAGGCAATGGCGTGAATGTGATTGGCGTCGAACCCAACCGGTGAAAGGTAGAAAGTCCCACTTGCAATCTTGTCGCTAATTCCTTTTTCCGTTGACGTCGGATTGCGCATGCCGGAGCCGGTGATTCGTGTCTCCCCTGCAAGGTCGTATGGCGTCCTCAGCGTGAATTTCTTCCTCAGCACCAGGGCCGTACTTGCTCTCCGCTCATAATCACTCGCGGCTTCACGGAAATCCTCGGGGACTTTCATGCAATCCTCCAAAGAATGCGCCCCACTCACGGACTCCACGTGTGTCACCATGTTGATTCGAATCGCCGCCACGTGTGTTTCCTGGCTTGCGCTGCCTAGCAGCATCGACAGCACCGCGTACCCTTCCGCATCGTCGTAAACCCCTGCGTTTGCCGGGATGTGATTCTGAACTCTCTCATGCGCGCTACAGCCGCAAAGAATGAGGCTCACTAGAAGAAGGCTGGAAAGAGTGATTCGCATGGCACTCCGCGTCTGGAAATAGTACACCAACCATTTCGTTTTCTCGCGTGTTCATACCGGGACTAGAGGAGGCGGGAATATGTGTCCATGTCTTTGTCGCCGCGGCCGGAAAGGTTGAGGATAACCAGGTCGTCTTTGGTCAACTTCGGCAGTCGCTCTACCAGCCCCGCGATGGCGTGCGCCGACTCCAGAGCCGGTATGATCCCTTCGGTCCGCGCAAGCATCCTCGCCGCTTCGAGCGCCGCTTGGTCGGACACCGCGGAATACTCGGCGCGTCGCTGATCCGCAAGCCAAGCATGTTCAGGGCCAATCGCGGGATAATCAAGTCCCGCAGAGATCGAGTGCGTCGTAGCGATTTGCCCGTCTTCGTTTTGCAAAACGTAAGTGTACGTGCCTTGAAGAACGCCCGGCCGCGCGCCCGTGAAGCCCTGATGTGCGGCCAGACGCGCCGCGTGTTCCCCAAGCTGCCCGCCGCGGCCCCCCGCTTCGATACCAATCATCTTGACGCTCGCATCGCGCAAAAACTCATGAAACAGCCCGATGGAATTCGAGCCGCCTCCCACGCAGGCCATCAGATGCGTGGGCAAACGCTTTTCCGCCGCCAGAATCTGCGCGCGCGATTCGCGCCCGATCACCGCCTGAAAATCCCGTACCATGACCGGATAGGGATGCGCGCCCAGTACCGAGCCGAGCAAATAATGCGTCGAGCGCACGTTGGTTACCCAGTCGCGCATGGCTTCGTTGATGGCATCCTTCAGCGTGCGGCTCCCGGACTCCACGGCAACAACCTGCGCGCCAAGCATCCTCATCCGCGCCACATTCAGCGCCTGCCGCGTCATGTCTTCCGTGCCCATGTAAACAACGCATTCCAGCCCCAGATGCGCGGCAACGGTCGCCGAAGCCACGCCGTGCTGCCCCGCGCCGGTCTCGGCAATGATGCGCGGCTTGCCCATTTTTACCGCCAGCAGCCCCTGCCCGATAGCGTTGTTGATTTTGTGCGCGCCGGTGTGAAGCAAGTCTTCGCGCTTCAAATAAATCCGTGGCCCGCCCAGCTTTTCCGTCAGACGCAAAGCGAATTGCAGCGGCGTGGGACGCCCCGCAAAGTTCTTTAGCAAACTTTGGAACTGTGCCTGAAAGGAAGCGTCAGACTTCGCCTGCTCGTACGCCCGCTCCAGTTCGAACAACGGTACCATGAGCGTCTCCGGAACGTAGCGCCCCCCGTAGGGACCGAAGCGTCCCGGTGCCGTGGCTGTCGACTGAACGATTGTCCCCATGATTCCCCGCGAATGTTCCTTCAACAAAACTACTTTCGTTCCGCGCGCCGCACTTCCCTAATGAACTCGCGCAGCAACTCGTGATCCTTTTTTCCCGGACTCGATTCCACGCCGCTGGCCACGTCAATCCCGTACGGACGCACGATGCGAACCGCCGCGGCCACATTCTCGACTTTCAGCCCGCCTGCCAAAATAATACGGTGCTTCAACGACGCACGGCGCGCCACATCCCAATCGGTGGTCCGGCCCGTACCACCATATTGGTCGGTGTGTGCCGCGTCAAACAAAAAGGCAAAAGCGCGGGAATACTCGTCGAGAGTGGTAACCGGAAATTCAGGTTCGACGCGGAAAGCTTTAATGACCGGCACTACCGGGGCAATTTCGGCAACGGTTTCGGGGGATTCATCTCCGTGCAACTGCACAGCGTCCAGCGCAAGCGAACTTTGCAGAGCAATTACATCCGCCGGTAACCGGTTCACAAAAATGCCCACCGCTTTCACTTTCTTGGGCAATTTCGACCGGATTTCCGAGGCTCGGTCTTCGGAAATATGCCGCGGACTCTTGGGATAAAAATTAAATCCGAGCAGATTCGCGCCCGCCTCGATGGCTGCCTGGGCGTCGGCGGCGCTTGTAATCCCGCAGATTTTTACGCGAATCAACGGCGTCTATTTCCTCTGTGACCCTTGACCCGTAACACCCAGCAGTTCTGCAAGCACCGCGCCGGGATCGGAAGAAACCATAAGCCGCGTCCCCACCAGGAAAGCGTCAAACCCAGCAGCGCGCAGCTTCGTCAATTCCCCATGAGTGCGAATACCTGACTCACTGATGGCTATGCAATCATCGGGAATCGCATCAATCAACTCAAAAGACGCGTCCGTGCGAACCTCCAGCGTTTTCAAGTTGCGATTATTCACGCCGATAATTCGCGCTTCCGCCGCAAGCGCCCGGTCCAATTCCTCGCGCGTATGGACCTCCACGATCGGTTCCATCCCAAGTTCCCTGCCCAGAGCCAGCAGGTCTCGCAACAGGTCATCCGCTAGCATGACGACAATCAGAAGAAAACTGTCGGCGTCATTCGCACGCGCCTCCCACACTTGCCACGGATCAAAAATAAAGTCTTTGCGCAAGACGGGAAGTTGCACGCTTTTTCGCGCGTCGCGAAGGTTCTTCAGCGAGCTTCCAAAGAATTCCGGTTCGGTAAGCACGGAGAGCGCCGCGGCTCCCGCACCCTCAAGGGATTGCGCTAGCGCAATGGCATCAAACGGATCGCGCAAAACGCCTCGGCTCGGCGAAGCCGGCTTCAGCTCGGCCATGATGTTGATGCCCGGTCGCGAAAGCGCCCCCGCGAAATCCCGCAGCGGCGAGGCCGCCTGAACCCCATACTTCAGCGCTGTTTCCGGCAGGACTTTCTTCCGGTGTTCCACCTCGGCTCGGCGCGATTCCAATATGCGGTCGAGCACGGTTCCAGTGTTGGCTTGGGCACACATAGGGGTAACTTTTGTATGCTAGAGAGGAGGACGTAGAGAGTCAAATCACAAGGAGTCGGGAGTTAGGGGAATTCATGAGCAAGACAGCAGGATATGTGGAGACCTACAGCACCTTGCTGACGGAAATCGCCGAGGAAGCGGAGGCCATCGCGATGCGCTATTTCCGCTCCAATGGGCTTTCCGTTGAGAGAAAAAGCGACGGCACGGCGGTAACTCCTGCCGACCGGGCAGTGGAAGAGATGGCACGCAACAAGGTGGCGAAGAGCGGGCTCGTTCTGGACGTGCTTGGAGAAGAAATGGGCGGAGCAAACGCGAAGTCCGCAGCCAATACCCAGCGCCCTCGCATGATTATCGACCCCATTGACGGCACAGAAGAATTTTCGCGCGGCATTCCAACTTTTGGGACGCTCATGGCCATCGAGGAAGGCGGCGAAATCGTCGCTGCCCTGGTCAACGCACCCGGTTTGCGCTCGCGCTGGTGGGCTTATCGAGGGGAAGGCGCCTACCGCGACGGGAAGAGACTTCACGTTTCCAATGTGGACAAGCTTAGCAACTCCATGGTGTTCACCACCGGAACCGGGCCAAGCAAGAATGCAGCCGACCAGGCAAAAATCCGCAGGCTGCTCGACGCCTCTCGCAACAGCCGGTCGTTCGGTGGATTCTGGCAACACATGCTCGTCGCTGAGGGCGCAATCGAAGCCGCTCTGGACTGGACCTCGAAGCCCTGGGATCTCGCGCCCCTCGGAATCATCGTCGAAGAAGCAGGAGGCCGCTCCACCAACGCCAGCGGAGAGCGCACCATTTACACCGGCCAGCTCATCAGCACGAATGGGAAAATCCACGACGAAGTCCTCAAGCTCCTGCAGTGAGGAACCCAATGGTTCGCATCAAGCGAGTCTACGAACCCGCAACGAAAGAAGATGGCTACCGTGTACTCGTCGATCGCTTGTGGCCCCGCGGCATGAAAAAGGACGCTGCGAAAATTGATTTGTGGATGAAAGACGTTGCGCCCAGCGATCGACTGCGCAAGTCGTTCCATCACGATGCGATGAAGTGGGCCGACTTTCAGAAGAAATATCAAGCCGAGCTTAAAA
>QHYL01000023.1 GCA_003224105.1 Acidobacteriota bacterium
CTGAAAGCGCAAACCACCATGGGCACCGTGGACAATCAGGCAGCCGCGTTTCTCAAGCCCGACTCCCACGGCGCATTCCACCGTGGTATGAAGTCTTTCCGCTCCTTGTGGGGCACCGTTGGTCAAGGCTTCGCCAAGGTCGAACTCTCCACCTACAGTGGTACAATTCGAATCTTGAAGCGCGATTAGTGCCGTTCCAACTTTTTGCCCTTCGCGCCGTTTTCGCGTGACAACCACACCTCTTTCGCGCGGCCTTTCACCGCGTGTGCCGATTCTTTGTCTCGCCGGTTTCATGGGTTCCGGCAAGACCACTGTTGGTACGCTCCTCGCCAGGCAGCTTGCCTGGCGTTTTGTGGACCTCGACGACCGCATTGAAGAGTCCGCCGGCCTCCCCATCCCGCAGATTTTCGAGCGCTTAGGCGAAGCCTATTTCCGCCAGCTTGAAGCCGACCAGCTCCGCGCCGCGCTGGGCCGCGCCTCCGAGCTCAAACAAGGCACCATTCTTGCTCTCGGTGGCGGAACCTACGCGCAGTCCGGGTGTCCTGAGTTTCTGCGCTCCGCTGGCGTTCCCGTTCTTTGGCTCGATTCGCCCATCGAAGTCCTGCTTTCCCGCTGTATGACCATGACCGGCCGGCCCCTTTTCCGCGACGAGGCTAGCTTCCGCGCCCTCCACGCACAGCGCCTCCCGTCCTATCAGCTTGCCGACCAGCGCGTAGACAGCTCCGGCGAGCCCGCCGAAATCGTCGCTCAGATTCTCCGCCTCGGCATTGTTGCTTCTGGAGGAAACCAGGCGCATCTCGTCGTTGAGAAACCTCTCCCCTGAGAGAAAATACCCACGGGGGTACGACACGCCGTGAATTTCAAAACCGTCTGCATTGGATTGGCCTTGGGGATCCTGGCCTGCGCCGCGCTTTCTTTCGCCTCTCAGAAAAAGGAAAAAGCCGCCCCGGGCGTTTTTGTCCAGGACAAAGGAAAGTTCACCATTAGGCTCGCTGGGCAGGCCGTAGGCCACGAAGAGTTCGATATTTCTCCTGCCGAAGGGGGTTGGCTCGCCAAGGGAACCTCCGATATCAAGCCGCCCGCAGGCGCCCCCAGCAAGGTTACGGGCTCGCTCACGCTGCAAGCCGACGGCTCCCCGATCAGCTACGAGTGGACCGCGCAGTCCGACAAGACCAACGGGGCGCACATTCTCTTCGCCAACGGCATCGCTCGAATCACTCTGGAGATGCAGGGCGCGCGCCCTTTTCAACAAGACCTTTCTTTCAACACTCCCCTCATCGCCGTCTTGGACAATAATCTTTATTACCAATACGCCGTGCTCGCACGCATTTACGACTGGTCCAAGGGCGGCGAACAAACTTTTCCCGTACTCATCCCGCAGGACTTGACCCCTGGTACGGTAAGGGTCGCCTCCACCGGTTCAGCGAGCGCCGACGGCAAAACTTATGAAGGTCTCAAGGTCAGCTCTTCCGACCTGGAGATTCAGCTTCTGCTTGACAACAACCATCGGTTGATTCGCCTGGAAGTTCCGGAAGCAAGAGTTTCTGTGATCCGCGAATAGCCGTCTCGCGTGGCGCAATAAAACAAAAACGCGGCGCAACCAGTTGGTCACGCCGCGCTCATTTTCTTGCTCAATTCTTGCTCAAAAAATCGAAACTATCTTGCCAGTGGCCTCAGAAACGCAGGCTTGCTCTGCGTCCCAAACGGCTTCGCTTGCGCAACGAACGGTGAGCTCGGTTGCCGCAACCCGTAACCCTGCGGATGCATGTGTGCATGCCCCACGCCATTCGAATGGCCTGTTCCAATATGCCCCGTCACGTGGCCATTCGCCGGCGCGTTTTGTGGAAGCCGCGCCGGGTTACCGATAGGGCGGAGGTTCACCGGTGCTGCGTGAACGTTGTCACTGATCGCCTGCAGCCTCTTCAGGATCGACTGCCATTGTTCCCAATCCAATTGCCGCAGGAACGGCCGCAATCCCTGGATGAACGGATCTTCCAGCAGCGCCTCGCCATCCGATTCCGGGATGAAGAACCGGTTCAGCCCTACGTTCAGCGCTTCCGAGATCTTCTCTAGTGTCCCGAGGCTGGGCGTCATTTGCCCGCTTTCGATTCTCGAGAGATACGAGCGCGAGACTTTCGAGCGCGATTGCAATTGGCTCTGGGTCATCGAGCGCGATTCCCGCAACTGGCGAATCCGCTGCCCGATGTTCTCCACGGTTTGCTGGTTGATGAGTTTCTCCGAAGCTGGCTCAGCCACCTCTTCCTCCGCCGGGGGCGACGGAGGAATCATGAACTCCAGGCGCTGAGGCAATGCGCGCACGCAACGCCGGCAATTTCCTGTGCGCGTCCTGTACTGTACCAGTCCACACGTCTTGCAGCGGATTACTTCCCGGTCCATCTCAAGCGTGTTCATCTCGTCTTTATTCAGTTGTGCCGACACCGGTGCTCCTTGTTGACGCTTTTTTCCGGCGTGCGGATAGGAGAGGAACGTCGGAACGTTCTCACGGGGGAAGACAGTTACTGGCGCGATGGGAGTATCGTGCGAATGCCATTTTCCTGTCAAGAGTATTTTTGTACTTTTTTTCGGTTTGCTCCGGTTCTCTTCCCTTTTTACGCCCCTTTTTCGCTGTCCTTTCGTCCAGTCTCTCCTTCCCTTTTGTCTCTTTTCTACGAAGCCTTGTGTTCTTCCCATCTTCCCACCCCACCTCTCGTGGGCTTTCCTCCGCTCTTTTTGCGGCTGCGGCAGGGTTTCTTTTCTCTTCACCAGTCACGAGTCACTCGCTAATGCGCTACACTATTTTGTTCTTTATTGGAGGAGAGTCGCCGCATGCCAACGCGCGATGACGCCTGGAAGCTGCTCTGCGAATACACGCAATCCGAATCGCTCCGCAAACACATGCTCGCCGTGGAGGCCTGCGTGCGCGCCTACGCCCGCAAGTCCGGCGCCGACGAGGAGACTTGGTCCCTCGCCGCCCTCCTTCACGATTTCGACTATGAACGCTGGCCCAATCAAGAGCATTCCCCCGACCAGGGCCACCCTTCCGAAGGTGCTAAAATCCTCCGCCAACAGGGCTATTCGGAAGAGATAGTGCGCGCCATTCTCTCGCACGCCGATTACTGCAACGTGCCTCGCCAATCCGCGCTCGAGCACACGCTCTTCGCCTGCGATGAGCTGGCTGGATTCCTCACCGCATGCGCCTACGTTCGCCCGTCAAAAAGCATCCTTGATCTCGAAGTCGACTCCGTGAAGCGCCGCATGAAAGACAAACTCTTCGCCAAAGGCGTCTCCCGCGAAGACGTCCTCAAGGGCGCCGAGGAGCTTGGCGTCCCTTTGGAAGAGCACATTAAGTTCTGCATCGCCGCCATGCGCGAACAAGCCGACGCCCTCGGCCTCCGCGGCTCGCTTTGACCACAACAGCCTTTCGCGGCTATCAAAGCACGGTGATTTCCCGCCGGGGCGGATTCACGCTAAAATGAAGACAATGCTCACCCAAATTGAAGGCTCTGACGCGGCGGCCACCCGCCATCCGCGCCGCAAAACCTACGGCGTGAAGGTCGGACACGTCCAGGTGGGCGGCACCGCCCCCGTCGTCGTCCAGTCCATGACCAACACGGACACCGCGGACATCGAATCCACTTTCAAGCAAACCGTGGAGTTGGCCGAAGCTGGCTCAGAAATCGTGCGTTGGACGGTGAACGTCCCCGAAGCCGCCGCCGCCGTACCGGAAATCAAGAAGCGCATGCTGGACGTCGGCTGCCGCGCGCCCATCATTGGCGATTTTCACTACAACGGCCACGTCCTGCTCACCAAATATCCCGAATGCGCCAGGCAACTCGACAAATACCGCATTAATCCTGGTAACGTTGGCGCAGGCCAGCGCCGCGATGAACAGTTCTCCACCATCTGCAAAGTCGCGCGTGATAACGGCAAGCCCGTTCGCATCGGCGTGAACGGCGGCTCCCTCAATCAAGAGCTCGTCATGCGCAAGATGCAGGAAAATACCGACAAAAATCTCGGCAAAGAGTCTGAAGAAATCATCAACGAGTGCATGGTCATTTCCGCCCTGGAATCTACCGAACTCGCCCTCGAATCCGGCCTCCGTCACGACCAAATCATCATTTCTTGCAAGACCTCGCGGCCCCGCGACCTCATCACCGTCTACCGCGATCTCTCCGCCAAAACCGAACAGCCTCTGCACCTCGGCCTCACCGAAGCCGGAATGGGCATGAAGGGCCAGATTTGGTCGGCGGCATCCCTGGGCGTTCTGCTCTACGAAGGCATCGGCGACACCATCCGCATTTCGCTCACGCCGCGTCCCGGCGGCGACCGGCGCGAAGAAGTTTATGCTGCCTGCGAACTGCTCCAGGCCCTCGGCTTGCGTTCCTTCGCGCCCAGCGTAACAGCCTGCCCCGGTTGCGGCCGCACCACCAGCACCACGTTCCAAGAATTGGCCGAAGCGATTCAGGGCTACATTCGCGACAGCATGCCTGTCTGGAAGACGCAATACGAGGGCGTCGAAACCATGACGCTTGCGGTCATGGGCTGCATCGTGAATGGCCCCGGCGAGTCCAAAGCCGCAAACATTGGCATCAGCCTGCCCGGCACCGGCGAAGCCCCGCGCTGCCCCGTCTACATTGACGGCCAAAAAGACGTCACCCTCGAAGGCACTTACGAAGAACTCGCCGCCGCCTTTCAATCCCTCGTCGACAACTACATCGCCAAAAAATACCCCCGCAAGGTTGCTGATGCCGTTTCCCGCTGAAGGGCCCGCGAGCTTGGTGACCCATGTATCTGAGATTTGTCGTTCCCGACATCGCCGAAGATTCGGGGCGCGGGCTTGGCGTTTTTCACGGCGTCAAGAACCTGCGCGAAGAGGGGAAGCTGTGTCCACATGAGGAAGACGAGCACGATCTAATTCGTGCGTGGTTCAATGAGAATCTAGAGAAGCCGACCCGCTTTGCAGCATCAGAGCCACCTTACTACCAGAAGAAGAGCAAGGCGATCTCCTGGTTTAAGGACACTGCGCATGAACACCTCTCACGCGTAAGATCCCTGGTCGTGATCCTGCAGAACCATGGCGTTTTGGTGCAGACACTAACGAAGGGTTGAGTGGGTTATATAGTGTATGAGGACGCTTTCCAAATTGTTTCCGAGCCTTTCGCTGGAGAACGATATTAGTCAAAAGAGAGCCTGCAAGGGGTGTGCTAAAATTGCAAGCTTAAAAGAGAATTTGCTATCGAGGCTTAAAGTGAAAATCAGTCGCGAAGATGTGTTGCGTGTAGCGGAATTGGCCTATCTCGATTTAAGGGAGAGCGAACTCGAAACCTACCGCGCGCAAATTGACGAAATCCTGGAATACATCGGAAAGCTCAACGAGCTGGACACCTCCAGGGTCGAGCCCATGGCTCAGGTGTTGGCGGAGCAGCAATCCACTGACGCCACGCTCCGCGAAGATTTAACAGTACCCTGCGCCGTTGCCGAGGACGTTTTGCAACATGCGCCCGACCCCGAGCCGCCCTATTTCCGCGTGCCCAAGGTGATCGAGCGATGAGCGTCCGCCTTGGCACCCAACCGTCATTTCGAACAGAACAAGCCAACGCGTCTTCTTCCCGATTCGCTCCTGCGAATCGGTTGGCTTGTGGAGTGAGAATCTCTCTTCGGTCTGAGAATTCTCTATCATGACTTCCACCTGGACCATCGACAACGTCAAAGAAGCCCTCGCGGGAAAGAAAATCTCCGCCCGCGAACTCCTCGCCGACTTCTACAAACGCATCGAAGCGAAAAACCCCGAGCTGAACGCCTACCTCGCCCTCACTCCCGAGCGCGCCCGCCGCCAAGCCGACCGCATCGACTCGCTCATCGCCTCAAACAATCCGCTCCCCCCTCTCGCCGGCGTACCCGTCGCCATCAAAGACGTCATCAGCACGCGCGGCACAAAAACCACCTGTGGCTCGAAGATTCTCGAAAACTACATTCCTCCTTACGACGCCACCGCCGTCGAACGCCTCGAAGCCGCCGGCGCTGTCATTCTTGGCAAAACGAATTGCGACGAATTCGCCATGGGCAGCTCCAACGAAAATTCCGCCTATGGTCCCGTCAAGAATCCCGTCGCGCCCGATTGCGTCCCGGGAGGTTCCAGCGGCGGCTCAGCAGCCGTCGTAGCCGCGGGCCTGGCCGTAGCTTCCCTTGGAACCGACACCGGCGGCTCCATCCGCCAGCCTGGCTCCTTCTGCGGCATTCCCGCGATGATGGGCAGCTACGGCCGTGTCTCGCGCTACGGCCTGATCGCTTTCGCCTCTTCACTCGACCGCATCGGCCCCTTCGCCACCAAAGTGCGAGACGCCGCCGCCATCCTGCAAACCATCGCCGGCCGCGATCCCCACGACTCCACTTCCACCACCGCTCTCGTTCCCGACTACCTCGCCGAACTGGCAAAACCTCTCAAACGTCCGCGCATCGGCATCCCCAAAGAGTATTTCGCCGAAGGCATGGACCCTCGCGTCCGCCAAAAAATCGAAGCGGGCATCGCGCTTTTCCGCAAACTCGGCTGCGAACTCCTCGAAATCCGCATGCCCCACACCGATTACGCCATCGCCGCCTACTACATCATCGCCACCGCCGAAGCCAGCTCCAACCTCGCGCGTTACGACGGCGTGCGCTACGGCCTCCGTGTCCCCGACGATTCCCTGCTCGCCATGTACCGCAAAACGCGCGGCGCCGGATTCGGCGCTGAAGTCAAGCGCCGCATCGTCCTTGGCACCTACGTCCTCTCGGCCGGCTACTACGACGCCTACTATCTGAAAGGCCAGAAAGTCCGCGCGCTCATCGCACAGGATTTTCGCGATGCCTTCACCAAAGTAGACGCCATCCTCACGCCCACTTCTCCCGTCCCGCCCTTCAAACTGGGCGAACGCACCAGCGATCCACTCCAAATGTATCTCGCCGACATCTATACCGTGACCGGTTCCCTCGCCGGAGTCCCTGGCATCTCCGTCCCCTGCGGCAAAATTGACGCGCCACCGGATTCCTCGTCTTCGCCCTCCGCCTCAGGTGTGGGGGCGCGCTTCAGTGCGTCCCTCTCCGAATCTAACCTGCCAGCTAAGTCCGTTGCGGACAATAAGTCAGAAGGTTCTTTGCTCGCCACTCGCCACTCGCCACTCCCCACTTCTTCCATTAAGCTCCCCGTAGGCCTGCAAATCTTCGGCCCGCCCTTCGGCGAAGCCCGCGTCCTCCAGCTCGCCCACGCCTTCGAGCAAGCCGGCGGCCCCGAAGTTTAAGTTTTCCGAGGACAAAAGGATTCCTATATTGAACGGGCCTTCGTATCAGGTTTATTCCTGATTGAGCTGTGGGATAATTTGTGTATACGCTCTAACGACACCGGCCCGAGCGCTGACCGTTCCCCCCAAGAAGACCTGCCGGGGTGCAGGCTAGCCAAAGTCGAAAGTTCGGGGAGGTTGCTCATGTCCTACGACCCAAGGCTGCTTTTTGCCCAGATTTGTGTCCACTTGGACCAAACCCCGGCCCGCTCGCTCGTCGATCTCTCCCGAGAATTCCAGGTCGCCGCTAGAACCATACAGGGTGTTGTTGCTGAAATGACCGGAGGGGGCAAATTTACGAGCTTCCGAGATGACATCCTGATCGCTCGATTGACCAGGCTCTTTCTGGCCCAGCCAAACTCCCCCATCAAGGAAATATCGTTTGAGCTTGGCTACAAATCCAGTCGCACCTTCGCTCGCGCCGTCCGCCGCGCCTTTGGAGCCTCTCCCGCGGAGCTTCGCAAACAAATTGCCACCGACATCGCTGGGCAACACGCGCATCGCCCTCGTTCGGCCGCCGCCAAAACGCACTGAAGATCGCTCGCGCCGTCCGCCGCGCTAGCGGCAATTCGCCCGGCGAATTCCGAAACCGAATTGTTTTAGAAATCGCGGCGCAAAAAACGCCTCGCTCCAAAGCCCGTACGGCAATTCACTGAACGCTCGGCTCGAAATCGCCGCTGTTTTGCGCGATTCGTCCCTTGTTTTGCCTTGCTCCGTGAATTCGATCCCCTTACATTGGAGCGCGTAGTTCCCAAGCCCCTCGAAAAACTCCAGTCCGCAGGTTGTCACTCAGCAAGACGATTCCCAGTCGCCTTTTTTTTGAAGTTCTCGCTGAGTCGCTAAACCCGAGCTAAGCATCGGCCAAAAGATGCGGCAAAAAGCGAAAACAGGATTTGTGTGCTCCCACAACGAGCCACAGGAGGCTAAGCCATGAAACGCATTTCCACTCGAATCGCAGTTTCTCTCATACTCACCCTTCTGCTGGCGCATGCCGCGTTCACCTGGGTCCCCACTCCCGGGTTAATTCCTTTTGGCAGCTTCAGCGGCGGCCCATTCGATATCGTGAACAATCAAAATCTGAATGTTCACTTCGAGATTCCTGTCCTGAGCAAGGCGGGCCGCGGCTTAGCCTTCAACTATCCGATTCGCTACGACACCACCGTCTGGCGCGTCAACAATTCCACGTGGACGCCCGCAGCCGCCTGGGGCTGGCCCAACGGCGCGTTCGAACCGACTCTCGGCTACGTATGGTTTAGCACTGTCGCAAGCACTTGCACTTCGGGCGGCCAAAACTACAACTACACGACGTACCAACTCTGGAATTACACGCAGCCTTCCGACCGCGGCTTCAACACTCCTTTTTCTTTCACGATCTCTGATGCGTCAGTCAGAACGCCTTGCACGGGTCAGCCGCCGTACTCGGCCACAGAGACGGCCACGGACGGTTCCGGCGTCACCATCAGCGCCACCGCGCAGCCCTCGGCCACGATTTACTTCCGCGATGGCAGCACTCTAAATCCATCTCTGAACTGGGGAGGCAATCCCGGCACGCTGACCGATTCCAACGGAAACCAGATCACCGCCACCGTGCCCGCCAGCAGCGTGCTCACGGACACTCTTGGAACAACCGCGATCACTGCGGCCGGGCAAGGAACGCCATCTAGCCCGATCACGTTGCAATATACGAACGCCGCCGGAACCACTTCTACGGTAACGCTGAAATACGCGGCCCACACCGTGCAAACGAGTTTTGGCTGCTCCGGGATCACCGAATATCCGCCAACTCCTGTGAATCTCGTCAGCGAAATCGACCTCCCCGACACCACGAAATACACTTTTTCCTACGAACCCACTCCCGGGGCTCCCAGCAATGTCACCGGCCGCCTGGCCTCGGTCACTCTTCCCACGGGCGGAACGATTTCCTATAGCTATACCGGCGGAAGCAACGGCATCGTTTGTGCCGACGGAACCGCGGCTGGTCTGACCCGTCAAACGCCCGATGGTACGTGGACCTACACGCGCTCCGGCTCCGATCCCGCTTGGACCACCACCATGACCGATCCGCAAGCGAATCAAACCGTACTGAATTTCCAGGGGCCTTACGAAACCGAGCGGCAAGCTTACAAAGGCTCCTCAGGCACCGGAACTCTCCTGGACACGGTCTACACTTGCTACAACGGCGCAGCCCGTCCTTGCAACACCACGGCGATCACTTTGCCCCTCACGCAAATCACAAAAACCAATTCCTGGGCCAGCGGGCAAACTTCGCAAACGGTCACAACTCTAAATA
>QHYL01000629.1 GCA_003224105.1 Acidobacteriota bacterium
CGCGGGCGAATTATCGGGGCCGGTCGCGGGCGCGGAGCAAAGCTGGGGCGGGTTCTGCGGCACGCTGGGAGTCTCGCAAACGTACTGGAAGATGGGCACGGGAGCCCCTCCTGGGAAGACGGTGGGGTAGGCCGCTGATAATTTAAGCTGTCCGATCTTAAGATTGGGAGAATTGTTCACCACATTTTGCACGAAGGGCCCGGGCGCATTGGCACCGGCAAACGCAGTATCGGGGTCGTTGCCCGCCACTTTGGGAACCATGCCCCGCATGAGGGTGGTTCCAACCAATTGGTAGCGAATCCATTGTACCTGGCAGGCGGGAGCACAGGAGGGGTCGAGCGGATTTGGTTCGGTCTCGATGATGATATCGAAATCGCCGGGGGCAAAGTCGCCTGCAGTAGCTGTGGTACAAGTGCCGCCGCCCCCGGTTCCAATCTGGCACGGATTCACAAAGTAGCCCGCGCCGGCACTCCAGGCAAAGGGAACACTGGCAAGATAATTGGACAGGTTGCCGCCATTACCGGAAGCCAGATAGCTCGGCGGAGGGTAACCGGCGTCATTGATGTCGCGGACCATTTGGTCCAAGCCCAGGCGGGCTTCCTGAAAAGAAGACAGAACTTGCGATTCGGTCTGGTAGCGTTGTTGGGAGCTGCTGAGCAGAGTAAAAGCCGCGCCGGTGATCAAAAGAAAGATCCCGAGGGCCACCAGCAGTTCAACGAGCGTGAAGCCGAGTTGCTGATTTTTGGAGCCGCGACGGTTCATCGGCTCACCATGGTGTCGAGCGTAATGGGCAAAGAGAAACCGCTGCCACTCAGTTGCCGGACTCCCAGGATGAAACGCTTGGAAGAAGCGGTTGTGGCGTTTCCAGTGATGATCACTGCCCATCGCACGTCGTAGGTTGCATTGTTCGCGTCTGCGGGGTCTTGATAGGTAAAGCCGTAGCCGTTGGTCGGGTAGGCCGCTGGAATGGCTGCACTAAAATCGATGACCGTGTAGCCGTTAATCGTCACTACGTTGGAGCCCTGGACGACGTTGGGCGCGCTCGGGTCGCCAAGCTGATACGTGTTTCCGTTCAAGTCGGTGAAGATATTGCCCGGGGGATTGAGCGGCTGATCCAGAAGGATATCGAGCTGGCGCTGGGCAAACACCAGCGCGGCAGAATCGGTGCGATTGTGATAATTCAAGAGAACGGAAGCGGGGATAAGCTGCGCAACAGCCACCAACCCCACGAGCAGAATGACCGTGGCGAACAGCATCTCGAGAAGGCTAAACCCTTGCTGGCGGATGCGAATTCTTTTGGTGGAGTGCAGCATGAGGGTTCGCGCTTGATACCTCAGCCAATCTTGCGCCACGGTCCGCCAATCGGAGCAGTCCAGATTTGCGTGCTGCCGGAAGGTAGCAGGATCACGGCGCGATAGCCGGAATCGGAATCGTTGGCGTTGCCAACATAAAACACATATACGCTATTGGAGACCGCACCGCCGATTCCTTGCCGGATGGCTCCGCGCGCGTCAAAGGTGACCGAGCCATTGGCCCCGGATAAAGAAGCATTTAGCGCGGCGCCGCCCAAAGAAGCACTAATGGCGCTGGGCGTTGGAGCCACACCTGAGGGCAACAAAGTAGGATATCCAGCAATCACCTGCTGCTTGTCGCGCGAGTTAATCGGCCCGCCATTGCCGGCTCCAAAAGAATCCGTCCAAACCAGCCACGTCGGCCCGTTCTGGGTGAACTGAAGATTGATCTGCGTGTTACGGCGTACGGCTTCAAATCGCGTGAATTTCAACATGTCGGATACGCTCGCCGCCGCACTGTTGAGCTGATAGGACCGCATGGAGCGCATCAACGACGGGATGGCGAGCGCCGTGAGAATCAGCATCACACAAATGGAGACCACCAACTCGACCATGCTGAAGCCGGCGGTGGCTCTTCGCGGAGTGCCGGGGCGGGTTGCACTCTTGCTCAAAGTCGTTCCTCGCATGCGGGCAGAAATTTACATACCGTGAGAGTGACTGGCCGAGAGGCCAGTATGATGCAGCCACGGTACCAGGGACAATGGCTCGCAAGTGCCGCTAAACATAGTACTGTTTTGGGCTCTCCAATTTAATAATAGTACAGCGAGGCGAAGGGGGGTAAAAATGTAACAAATTGAAACATTACCCCCGCTCCGCAAAGTCCACGGATCGTAGGTACTTCTCTAGTAACTCTTGATGCGGTCGCAGAACAACTATGTGCGCCAAAGCTTACGTCTCATCCCTTGAAGGCTGTTACTTCTTTTTGGAGACAAGCTCCGCGCCGCGCGTTTTCAAAGAGGCTTTCGAAAAGAGATCCGGGGGAAAGCTGGGGTTATAACGGCAACTGTCCAGAAAAAACTGAGCAGTGCGGCGGCCATTGTGTTCTCGCGTAAATTGCATGGGCGTCCACACGCTGTCTTTTAGCTGGTAATTGCTATAAATGGTGGCGTCGTCATTGACTTGCTGATTTTCCGGGTCCTCGGTGCTGACCACAACACGATCCAACAAGTGCGTGGAACGGTTGACGGCAAGGCGGTACTTGCGCCTCTCGCTGTCGTTGATTTCCACCCAATCCACCTGCCTCAGGTCCACGGTGTCACTGCCGCCAAATCTGATAGAAAGACCGGGTTCTTTGAGCCGAAAGCGCAGCAAGTTGTCGACGCTGCGTTTCGCAGCTTCCTGAAAATCCGTGACGGAAGTTACAGGCAGTTCGCTGACGCCGCTGCGGTCGTAGGACCAGCCGCGATCGCCATTGAATAGCGTAATGATGATCCCCCCGTGCGTAAAATCCAAACCATCAATGCCGATGATCGACTGCAGGATCGTGTGGCGTCCCTTGCGGATGAATTCGATGCGAGCCTTATCTGGGTAGTGACGATAATCTATGAAGTCCATCAAGACTGGGCGCAGAGGCTCGCCGCTATGACCGAACTGAGTGCGGCGGCCTTCGCATTCGCTCTCGAGCACCTCCGTGTAACCCGGGCCGCCCAGGCCGGCAATGAGGTCGCGCAGAATCTGCTTGCCTTTGGCCTCACTTTG